>JALZVN010000302.1 GCA_023299965.1 Saprospiraceae bacterium
TAACATAACATAACATAACATTTACATTTAGTAGATTCCAATTGTAAAAATTGTAAATGTTAAATAAGTCAAAATGATCGAATGTGTTACAGATTAAAATTACTTTCATCAGATTTTATATTAATGTATTAAACTAAAATTATGAACCTGATTAAATTTTATCCAAACTTTTTATCCAAACTTTTTATCCAAAATTACTATCCAAAATTACTATCCAAAATTACTAGTTTTACTACTATTCCTTTCATTTAATTATGAACTTACTTCACAACACATAATTGAAAATGATGGAAACCACTGTGTCAAGAGAAATGCTTTTGAAGATAAAAGCGATTATGAAATGTACTTTGCATTTAGAGGAAACTCGCCTCTCTATCGATTAAATTACAATCAAGATAATTTAATTAACTCAGTCGAAAGTTTAATTGATTACTTAGAGCTTGGAGAAGATTATTCATTCCAGCTTCATTCTCGTTCTATTATTGGAGACAAAGAATATGAGAGATACAAACAATTTTATAAAGGGATGGAAGTAGAGCCAGGAGGATTTGCAATATCTGGAGGAGATCCTTGTGATTCACCAATTAGTCTATTTGTGTTTAGTGATATTGGGGAATTTGAAGATCCGAATATTGGAAAGGAAGATATTACTGATATTCTAAAAGCTCCTATTTTAGAATCTGAATTAGTATTGGTTATGGCTGAAGATAATTGCACTTTTGAACAAATTTGGAGAGTGCAACACTATAGAGATGAAATCATGATATCGTGGATTGACGCGACGGATGGCACCATTATTCGAACCAAATCCTTAGCTGATAATGCAAGTAGTTATAATATTTCAGATGTTAACGTAAGACTCCAAACAAGATTAATTAATCAAAATAGGATTACTTCTCCCGAAATGACTCTTGTTGATGGATCAGGGGGAACTGTATCTTATTATGATGCTATGTGTAATGAACAATTACAAGATGCTTCTTCTGTTCTTGCTATAATATCAGATCCAGTATTAACTCTAAATACGGCATGTGGTGCTGGTCATGCAACTTTGCCAACCCTAGTTACTAATTTTGCTTTTGTTGATGCTTGCATAACAAATGTTGGGATATTATTGCCGCCTGCTGTTGTAATAATAAACGAATGTGCCATTCCTGATAAAGCTGCGGCATTTCCATTGAATGACCCTGCAGGAATTGTATTTCAGTTTGGGGCGCAGGATATTATAGACGAAGGTGTTTACTTGCCATTTTATTCAACTGATGTTATAGCTCATGAATATGGGCATCATTTTCTAAACCAATTTTTTTTCTCTGCTACAAGTATCGATCATCTCGTTATTCATGAGTATTTTGCAGATTTATTTTCGCTATATGTGAATACTGAAGGATGTGGAATGGAAAATGATTTTACATTTAATACCTTAGATGGTGGGATTATACGAGATTTCAGAGATTTTGACTTTAACGATCCATGCCAATACGAAGTAGATGCAAGTACTTTCGATTCGGGTAATCCTCACTTTTATGCGAGTACATTTCGATACTTAGCTTATCAGATTGTTGACAAGGAAATTATGACCTTGACTGATTTTTTTAATTCTTCCGTTGCTATTATGGCGACTTTCCCTGATGATGGCACAGTTACTGATTTAGCTTTATTATATTTAGATGATATCATCTCTAAATTTGGAGCTTGTTCCGATGAGACCGCTTTTATCAATGAACTTCTGGAATCTCTTTGTCTTACTGAACAGCTATTTCCTTGTGATGTGATTGAGATCACATATACAACACCGACTACACAAGTTACTGTAGAAGGAGTGAGCCTTTCTGTTTGTGAAAATGAACATAATGGAACAATATCATTGAGTATTAACAGTGATAACTATAATCCAGATGTAGTACATAGCTGGGACGGTATCCGACCAGAATGGATTGTAAATGGACAACTTAATAATGCTGATGTTACTGGAAATGAAATAGTAATTCAATTCCCTAAATATAATTTCTATCCTAGAAAGTATACTATATGTAATTCTGTGCGTTCTTCAGGTCGCAAAGGGTGTGTAAGCATTATACTTAGAGATTGTGATAATAATGATCCATCATGTGAAGAGGTATTTTTTGACCCTGAAGGTATCCAAAATGAAATTCTGCAATCTAGAACTAGTCAAATACCGGTAGAGTCTAATAATAATTTTGAAGTGTTTGATATTGCAGGCAAATATGTCATAAGTGGTAATTTGAAAACGGTTCTGAATAAGTTGAACTCTATGCCAACACAGTTATTTATCATTATGGAGTACAATAAGGATAAGGGCTATTTACAAACATATAAATACATATCACAATGATGCAAAGTTCTAAGCTTGTTTTTTATAAGTACTTATACAAAATAGGAATAATTCAAATAGGCTTGTTTCTTTTGTCGGTTGATGGTTATAGTCAAACACATATTAGCCCTCAGGTTGGAATTGCGTTCAATACGATCTCTAATGATTTTGAACGCCAAACCATAGGCCGTACTGGATATCTTCAAGATATGGAGGAGTCTTTTTTAATAGGTTTACAAGTGAGTCATTCATTAAATAATCGATTTGAAGTATATTTAAATGGAAGATTTGAAAGATTAGAAGCTATACCAAGTCCATTTACTGAATTGGGGGAGAGAGAAGATGGCACTACTATTTCGATCTTTAATGAATTTACTCCAGGCGGGATTGTTTTCCGTCGTTTTCACTTTGGTTTGGGTTTTGGTTATGAGTTTGTTCCAAAACTAACATTCATTAGTTCCTTGTCATTAGTGCGAATAGCGAGTACTAAAAGGCGGCAGAAAAAAGGCTTGCAACATATTTTAGATGATCGGGTTTTAAAGTCAGGTGAACTTGAATCTTATTTCGAGTTAAGCCTTCGTTATCAATTTAAATCCATTAGCATTGCGCCATATTACAGAAACGGTTTCTGGCATAACGATGGATTTGCGCCAGATCAGATAGATCCTGTAAGCACAGTAGGTTTGCGTATAGGATATCGATTCAAAGTATTAGATAAAATCAAGCAAAGTTCTAAAGTAGTGTGTCCTAAGTTGTGATACGGATTTTAGCGTGGATAAAAAGGGGTTAATTTTTCAATTGAAATTTTAGATCCTTTTTATTTTCGCCATATCCGGATTGTCCTTCTGTTTATTATTGAATATTTTAGAAATGAAAAGCCTTAAAAAAATGTCTTTTAAAAAGAATCTGAATTGTAGTGATACCATTTGTAATTTAAAATGGCATATAAAATTTTAGATAGAAATGATTAATTAAGGTCGAGGCGAAAAGCCTGCCTTTGCCGGCAGACAGGCGCACTAATAGCCTTAGCTATTATGAGTATTTTTAAGGAAGAGTTTCATTTTTTGTATCAAAATATATGCGTTATTTTAAAGTCCAAATGGTATAATTTATTTGAAAATCTCCAAATTCCTACAAATAGAAAAAGCACTTTGATCTTTCGAACAAAGTGCTTTTATCGTTTTGCTTTGCTATTTAGTTTTAGGTATTCAGCAATACTATTCTTTTCGTTAAAGTGTATCCGTCCTCTAAGTATATGCGAATAAAGTAAGTACCCGATACCAAGTTTTCGGCATTCATTCTCAGTAGGTTTCCTTGTTTTGTATAGTTGTTATGCATCACCTCTTTTCCATGAATATCCAACAGGGTAATCTGTTCAGGAGAAAACTCATTATTAGGAATTTCTAGAAAGAAGTAATCCTTACTTGGATTTGGATATACCTTGAAAGCATTGTCTCGTACTATGTCTTGGGTACTATTAGAAAGATCTAACTCGACTTCTTCTGAAAAGACACATCCATTAGCATCTGTAACGGTCACGTTGTAAGTTCCTATCTCAATATTATTAACAACATCAGTAATCGCCCCAAAATCCCAGAGATAGCTGTATGGTCTTACTCCTCCAAATACATTTACCTTAATAGATCCTTTTTGATCTGCTGAAGTAGGATTAATTACCTGAAATTCCAGTTCCAGTGGGTTAGGCTCTGATACGATGAATGTATGTTGACTAGTACATCCATTGACATCTTGTACTGTCAAATCATAAACACCAGCGCTTAGCGAGCCGATATCTTGCGTAGTAGAACCATTTGACCAAGTGTAAGAAAATGGAGCTTGACCTGTAAAGTTGTTGATATCTATAAATCCATTAGATTCTCCATTACATCTGATATCAGAAACGGTTTGTCTTATCCCTGGAAATGAATTGCTATCATCAAACAAAAAGGTTTCTGTAACGGTACAGAAATTAGCGTCGGTAATAGTTACGATATATTCTCCACTACCAAGATTGAATACGGCAGAATTGATAGAACCAATATTCCAACTATAAATATAAGGGGGTGCTCCTCCAATCCCTATAGCGGTAAGATTAGCTACATCTCCACATTCACCTGATAGATCTGCGTTAATAGCTACATTGAGCGCGGCAGGCTCATCTATAGTAATACTTCGAATATGAATGCATTGATTGGCATCTATAACGGTTACAGTATAACTACCAGCAAATAAATTAGATAGGCCCTGAGTATTAGCACCATTTGACCATTGATAATTGTATGGAGCTTGCCCTCCTTGTGGTAGCAATATGATCGCACCATCATTTTCATTCGCACATCTTATATTTTCAGATTGGAAAAAGACATCTGTAAATCCTGCACAGTCATCAGAATTGGACTCTACAATCACCTGAGCGATCTGGTCACAATTATTCAAATCATAAACGGTCACATTATACGCACCCGCAGCCAAGTTTTGAACTGAGATGCCTTCGGCACCGTGGCTCCAAGAAGCTCTATAAGGGCTAGTGCCACCGTTGATTTGTAGCGTTACGCTTCCATCATTGATTCCTGTGTCTGAGGTTGGTGTGACTTGTGGGTTTATATTTAATGGATCTTTTTGATTAAGAGTGTGCGCCGTTGTGGCGATGCAGCCTGCACCGTCATTGACAGTAACAAAATAAGTGCCTGCAGGAAGATTTCCAATAGTTTGTGTAGTAGCTCCTGTACTCCATTGGAAGTTAAAAGGAGGTATTCCATTAATTGGATTTGCAGATACAAATCCGGTGTTTTCACCAGGGCATCGAGGGTCGCTAAACACCATTTCTGTCTGAAAGCTAGCACAATCTGGTTCTGAATTTATCAATTCAGTCTGTCCAACCATTTGACAACCATTTAGATCTGTTACAGTCACGCTATAAGAACCTGGTGTTAGATTTTCTATTGTTGCTGGCATTTCAGAAGTACTCCATAGATAAGTATATGGAGGAGTACCTCCACTGACGAAAGCAGCAGCACGCCCATTATTTTGGTTTGCGTTAGTCGGTTGAGTAGGATTGACAAATACAGTTAATTGGCTAGG
>JALZVN010000303.1 GCA_023299965.1 Saprospiraceae bacterium
AAACAAATAAACAATCTTCCCAAATACACGCATAAACAAATAAACAGCCTTCCCAAATAAACAGCCTTCCCAAATACACGCATAAACAAATAAACAATTTTAAGGGGTAGGCAAAAAAAAAATGAGTGTTTGAACTACATCAAACACTCATTTTTATTTTAAGCTAACAGCTTGCAACTATTGCGCCACTGATTTAGGCTCGTCTTCTTTATACTCTCCAGCATCCAATTTCGCTTTGATTGCGCTAAAGGCTACTAAAGTATCTTCGATATCTTTCTCCGTGTGAGACGCAGTAGGAATCAATCTTAGCAAGATTAAACCTTTAGGGATTACAGGGTATACTACGATAGAGCAGAATATTCTGTGTATCTCTCTCAGTTCAAATACAAGCTTCATAGCTTCTGCTACAGATCCGTGCATGTATACTGGAGTTACACAACTGTTTGTGTTACCCAAGTCAAATCCACGCTCCTTCAATCCACCTTGAAGCATATTCACATTGTCCCAAAGTTTATCTTTTAAGGCTGGTGTAGTTCTTAGCATATCTAGACGCTTCAAGGCTCCCTCTACGATAGGCATAGGCAATGACTTCGCAAATATTTGCGAACGCATGTTGTACTTCATGAATTGAGTTACTTCAGGTGTACTCGCTAAGAATGCACCCATACTCGCCATAGACTTTGCGAAAGTAGAAAAGTAAATATCTATTTCATCTTGTACACCTTGCTCGATACCAGCTCCTCTACCACCTTCTCCAAGGGTACCAAATCCGTGCGCATCATCTACCATAAATCTAAAGTTGTACTTAGATTTAAGGGCAACAATTTCTTTCAAGATCCCTTGCTCACCTCTCATTCCGAATACTCCTTCAGAGATAACAAGAATAGCACCTCCTGTACTTTGAACTATTTTTTCAGCACGCTTCAAACATCTTTCTACACTCTCTATATCGTTGTGCTCAAAAGCAAAACGCTTACCCATGTTCATTCTTACCCCATCGATGATGCAAGCGTGACATCCAGCATCATATACGATAACATCTCTACGGTCAGTCAAGCAATCAATAGCAGACATGATACCCTGGTAACCAAAGTTGACCAATACGGCAGCCGGTTTACGGACAAACTCTGCAAGTTCGTTCTCCAATTGATCATGCATAGTCGAGTTTCCTGACATCATTCTAGAGCCCATAGGATATGCAAGGCCCCATTTTTTAGTAGCTTCTGCATCAGCTTTTCGGATGTCTGGGTGATTTCCCATTCCAAGATAATTGTTTACACTCCAAACAATTACTTCTTTTCCTTTAAATTGCATGCGGCTATTAAGTTCGCCTTCCAAGTTTGGAAAGATAAAGTATCCTTCTGCTTGAGCTGCATACTGACCTAGAGGTCCTGGGTTGTTTTTGATTTTGTCAAATAAATCCATTCCTAATTGATTATGATTATTGAATTCTCGTGATCTTATCACTTTAAATTTTCCATTATGATTAGTCTTCCATAGACTACCTGGCTTTCTTGCTAAAATATCTTCTTGTGTATTTTGTACCACTTGCTCAGTCTCCTGATTGTAGCCATATTCTATCATCCAAGATTCGTTGTAGATCTTATCCAAGTATCTACTTCCATGATCTGGACATATAACGACAACTACATCGTCTTCACTCAACTCATCCTTTATCTGCAGCATTGCTTGAAAAGCAGCTCCACTAGAATACCCGATGAGGATGGCTTCTTTTTCTGCCAGTGATCTTGCCGCTAGGGCAGAGTCTTTATCGTTTACCTTCACAAAGCGATCTATACCATCAAAATCAACATTCTTTGGAATGATGGTTTTGCCCAATCCTTCTATTTTGTAAGGCTTTATTTTACTCTTATCAAACTCTCTAGTCTTATGATAGTGCATCAATACAGAGCCATCTGCATCTACCCCTACGATTTGTACATCAGGGTTTTGCTCTTTGAGGTAGCGAGCCGTTCCTGAGATCGTTCCCCCCGTACCAGTACACACCACCAAGTGCGTTATTTTTCCTTCTGTATCCTTCCATATCTCAGGACCGGTAGTGCGGTAGTGAGATTCAGAGTTGTCTAGGTTGAAATTTTGATTGACGTAGTATGAGTTAGGGATCTCTGCTGCCAATCTTTTGGCTTGAGAGTAGTAGGATCTAGGATCCTCAGGCTTCACTTTGGCGGGACAGATGATTACTTCAGCACCCATAGATTTGAGTAAGTCGATCTTAGCATTGGACGACTTATCCGTGATGGTAAGCATGCATTTGTATCCCTTGATACGGCAAGCCATGGCTAATGACAGTCCAGTGTTTCCAGAAGTAGCTTCTATTATAGTCGCTCCAGGATTGATTAAGCCCTGCTCTTCAGCAGATTGTAGCATGTATCTAGCGACTCTATCTTTTGCGGACTGACCTGGGTTAAAACATTCCAACTTGCAGTATACAGTAGCTTTACAGTCACCTGTAGCTCTATTTATTCTTACCAAAGGAGTATTACCGATGGTCTCAAGTATGTTATTATATACCATAATAATGTTTAGCTATACACACAAAGCATGTATCAAGGGGCTTATTATCATCTAGTTAGTTAAAGATAAGCGCTTTAGGGCATCATCTTGCACAAAATTAACTAAGTTTTTCTTTAAACCCTATCTTTTCGCTTCTATTTTAGCATCAATTAAAGTTCTATATTTACTTAAAACATTGCTCTTTATGTGTATAATTGTCAAATTTGGATAGTATATCCAATTCATCAAATGCCCGTATACCAATTTTTATTACCTCAAACTCAATTTTTACGATTAAGATAACAATCTATCCAAGTTTTATATGGAACAGCGAATCCTTTTAAAAGCCCGTCTGATTTTAGAATATCACGGGATGGTACTGCTCATGAAGCAAACTTCAAATAATGGTGGTAAGTACACTTTAGTGGGAGGAACCATCGAGAACAATGAATTTGCAAAGACCTCTCTTATCAGAGAAAGCATGGAAGAGGCTGGTATTAAGCTTAAGCCTGAAAATCTCAAGTTGGTACATATGCTCCACAAAAAGAAAGGAGACAATAGTAGGGTAGTACTTTACTTCAAGAGTACTGATTGGAAGGGGAAGCCCAGCGCACTAGAACGCCACAAATTCAAAAAGGTGGAGTGGTTTGACCTGGATGAACTCCCTGCAAGTATGTCTCCAACCGTCCGTCACGTTTTTGAGCACTACAAGGCGGGAGAAATGTACAGCGAGTTCTTAAAGAGGTGATCCCCTGCGATATTTGTTGTTCTTTTGGGCGAGTCCTGACTCCGCGAAAAGCTACATCTGGACCGGGTCATCCGTTCCTACTCTGTACTATAGGATACCATTCAGTATAGCCGTTCTTTGTCTCCTCTCGTACCTCGTTGAGCCTTCAGACCGACTTACTTCATTGGCATCCTATAGCACTTCGTACCACTACTACCCCTCTCGCTTTTTTTGCATGAAGGATGGTAGAGAATCCCGCTTTTGACGGGATGTCCGCAGGACCGAAACGAAGTGGAGTCTCGAACAGCCTGACCCGCAGGGGCATGCCCAAACCACCAAACCAACCACACCCACCCACACACCCACAAACAAACAAACAAACAGTATCAGTATAGACGCATTGCTATGCGTCTCCGCCCAAGCACCTGTAGTCTCCGCCCAAGCACCTGTAGTCTCCGCCCAAGCACCTGTAGTCTCCGCCCAAGCCCCAGTCGTCTCCGCCCAAGCACCTGTAGTCTCCGCCCAAGCCCCAGTCGTCTCCGCCCAAGCACCAGTCGTCTCCGTCTAAATGCTAGTCTCTTACCCCAAATAAAAAAGGCTGCTCTTCATACGAAGAACAGCCTTTTTTTATCTTTTTATCAGAAAAGCTTAGTTGCTTTCTGCTTTTGT
>JALZVN010000304.1 GCA_023299965.1 Saprospiraceae bacterium
GACTGGACATCTATTTTATGCAAGTGCAAGGCTCGGGCTATGTACAGTTTCGCGATGGTAGTACGCAGACCTTTGGCTATGGTGGGTCCAATGGACATCCTTACAGAAGTATCGGTCGTTTTTTAAAAATGAATGATTATAAAATCAGCAATATCTCAGAAGCAGGGATAAAAGAATTTTTTAAAAAGAGACCTGATTTGGTACCTAAGATTTTACCAGCAAATCCAAGCTATTCGTTTTTTAAGCCTAGAGATACTCCACCAAAAGGTGCTGGGCACGTACCTTTGTCAGGCGGTATATCCGTCGCAGTCGATAGAAGGTATATTCCTTTGGGTGCTACCGCTATCGCTAGCATTCCTAGATACGATGAACTAGGAGACTTGATCGGTCATGAATTAAAGATTCTACTAGCTCAAGATGTAGGAGGTGCCATCAAGGGAGCGGGGCATATCGACCTGTATATGGGCGATGAGCGTGATGCAAGGGAAGTTGCTTCTCAGTACTACCATTATGGAAAACTTTGGTTATTGATGCCCAAAGGGTCAAGTCTTGCCCCTCCTGTAACTGTTTCAAATTCAGAGGATGTAAATATTTAAATATTTATTATATATATTGTTGACATTAGTGTCTTGTGCGCGTATATTTGTTCTAGCTTTGGTCAATACCATTTATTAATGGTACTCAAGGCACAATAAATTATAATCGCAGAACATCCTAATATCCATGAACTCAAGAGGTAAAACTCATTTGAAAACAACCACTGGTATGAATAGTGGTAAACAGCGAAAGGGCAACTTTAGTAGAGTTGTATCTAAATTGCCTGCTCGTTCAAAGGATAATTTCCTTCTATTGATGCTTTTCGCGATGGGGCTTTCAGGGTTTGTATACATTATCACCATTCCACTAAAAAAAGGAAAAAAAACGAGTTCTATCCTGAGTAGCATTATCAATGGAGAAAAGGGCATGTCCATGACCTCCAATTTCATCAAAAGTAATCTATTGAGTATCTCTGGTGAGGCTAACACTAGCTCTCCTATGACTTTCGATTTTAATGGACTAACAGAAAAAGGCGCTGATTATGAAATCTATTTTGGAGATCGCTGCATATTGCCTGTAGATAAAGGTAGCGTAGAGCATACCTACAGCAAAGCGGGTACGTACAAGGTCGAACTAAAGAAGATTTGTAAAGGGAGTGTCTATACCGTGCATTGCGATTATATCAATATTCGATAAGCTTACTTGTAGCTGTCTTCTCGGACATCAAACAATATTTTACCGTAGCATTAGTTTAGATACTATCTTACAAAATAGACCTATATTGTGGTGCTACTAATTTTTTCCTTATATTACAGACGTAAATGCTAGATCATATAAAACATATCATTGAGAAACAAGCTTTTGGAGTTTGTGACTACATCGGTGAGAAGATGGGTGTGGCTAGTTCTCGCGTACGATTGTACTTTATATATTTAACTTTTGCAGCTATGGGCTCTGCAGTTATAGTGTATCTTTTTATCGCTTTTTGGTTGAATGTCAAGGCATATATCCGCCAAACGAAGAATTTTATCTGGAACGACTAATTAGACGTCCCGACTACTTTCCCTTCATTTCACTTCTTATTGTTCGAATACGTATTGTATGATATTGGCTCCCATACGTAGCGCTTGCGTACGCAATTCTTGAGGGTCTTTGTGTACCTCTTGATCTTCCCAGCCATCTCCTAGATCAGCCTCTACACTATAAAAGCAGATCAGCCTTCCTTCATATATCAGACCTAAACCTAGAGAAGGCTTGTCATCGTGCTTGTGTATTTTCGGTACTCCATCCTTAAATTTGAATTGTTGATTATAGATTTCGTGGTTGAATGGTAACTCTTCAAACGCTAACTCAGGGAAGACTTCCTTCATCGCGATACGCACAAACTTGTCCATACCGTAGTTATCATCTATGTGTAAGAAACCTCCCGCGAGCAGATAGTTACGCAAATTTTCAGCATCTGAAGCTGAAAACACTACATTTCCGTGTCCTGTCATATGTAGCCAAGGGTAGTTGAACAGATCCGCAGATCCAACCTCTACAGTGGCATAGTCTCTTTCAAAATTGGTCCCCAGATTTTCATTACAAAACTCAGCCAGATTAGGCAAAGCCGTAGGATTAGCATACCAGTCACCCCCTCCAGAATATTTGAGTAAAGCCAGTTGTAGAGGAGCATTATCGATAGGCAACGTGGCGCTACTTAGCATGACACAAGCCACAATAGAAAGAACGATTTTGTACATAATAACTAGGTTATAAGATATTTAACGAAGGTACATTAAAATACGTTGTGCTTAAAGCAAAAGATTTGGGCGCATCCCCAAGCGTCCTATTTTGAAAAAAAATAGGACGCTTGGGGTCGGGCTCCTCCAGGCTCGCAGGTCTGCTCGGTATCCAGAGTTTGTACAGGCTTTTGAGTTTGATGAGCCCTCTAGGATATGTACTATGGACAAGTATGTTAGGACTACAGTCTGGACACGACTTCCCTCCGGTCGTCCCTTCCATATCCCTTGCGCAAAAAGTAGAAAATAGAGGTTTGTCTTCCTCTAAAAGTCTAAAGGGGTACCTCATATATACACAATGGATGACGGACTAGCGCTGTGAAACTGTGACCCGATAGGGGAAGACTCCATCTGTATAGCTTGGCGGTGGAGCCGATGGAGGCCGAGCGAGTAGCGAGCAGTGTAACCTAGCGACCCTGATATCCCGACTTCATCGGGATATCAGGGTAGGCCCCAGATACTTATCCATAGAGGCACCAAAATATTATTGAATGGCTTGTAGGGTATGAATGATGCTGATCGCATAGACGCCCGCTGTCTCTGTGCGCAGTCGTTCTGTGCCTAATCCGGTGTGTTGAAACCCGCTGGCTATAGCTGCTTGGATCTCGTCCTCATGAAAATCTCCCTCTGGTCCTATCATAATATGTATATCTTCTGAGGGCTGATAAGTAGTAGCGAGATGCGGATTGGTCTCGTAGGCGCAATGACAAATATGGCGACTCCCTGATAAAGGTTGCCCTAGGTATTCTCTAACTGGTGTCAGTGTATTCAGTGAGGGCAAATAGGTTTTCTGCGATTGCTTGATCGCGGAGAGAATTATCTTTTGTAGTCGCTCTGGTTTGATCACTTTGCGCTCACTTCGGCGGCACAGCAGAGGGGTGACACTACTGATACCTAGTTCGCAGCCCTTTTCGATGCACCACTCCAGGCGGCTGATATTTTTGGTAGGTGCAATAGCGAGATGTACTCGATAGGGCGCTGGTGTAGTATGTTGGGTCTCTGTGATGGTAGCTTGGACATGTTGCTTGCTAATCTGTTGAATAGTAGCTGTATGTAAGTTTCCCTTGCCATCAAAGGCCTGAATAGTATCTCCCAATTGTTTCCTAAGCACCTTGCCACAGTGCCTAGCCTCTTCATCGCTAAGATGAATGAGTTGTCCTTCTATATGATCTGAATAAAACCAATGCATGGGGCAAAAATACACATTGTAACCATTCTATGGGTTGGGGGTTTGAGTATTGGTCACTGTTTCGGTCAAATTAAACGAATTTTATGACCTCATTGACTAAAATCAAAGCTTGAAAGGCAAAAGAATATTACCTTTGCGAACGTTTTAGAACTGTATTTGGCTATCTAGAACAAAACAATAAAGCAAAATAAATAAATGGGTTTATTAATCGTAATCGGGCAGCTGTTTTTAAGTCTCTCGATTTTAATCGTACTACACGAATTTGGTCACTTTCTACCAGCGAAATTGTTCGGAGCAAGGGTGGAAAAGTTTTACCTCTTTTTTGATCCATGGTTTGAGCTTTTCAAGTTCAAAAAAGGAGATACAGAATATGGCATCGGTTGGCTGCCGCTAGGCGGCTACGTCAAGATCGCAGGTATGGTGGATGAGAGCATGGACATGGAGCAAATGCAACAACCAGAGCAACCATGGGAATTCAGATCAAAACCTACTTGGCAAAGACTAATTATCATGGTCGGTGGTGTGGTAGTCAATTTCGTACTTGGATTTTTTATCTGGGGGCTTTTGTTGTTTGGCTACGGTAACGAGTTTATCCCTTCAGAAAATGTAACTACAGGTATCTATGCAGATTCTCTAGGTCTAGAGCTGGGGCTGATGCACGGAGACCATATCCTAAAAGTAGGGGATAGAAATTTTGACAAGTTTAACGAAGGAGTACTTAGGCAAGAGATTTCTATCAATAATGCTAAGACCATACTGGTCAGAAGAAATGGCAAAGAAGTAAGCCTACCGGTGGATAAGAAATTTGTCAATATACTGGCAGGGAATACCTATAAAAATTACGACGTGTTTCATGCTGATTTTCTTTGGAAAATTACTGAAGTATCTAAAGACTCACCGGCTGCGAAAGCAGGGCTGCAAGGTGATGATGTGATCATCGGTATCAATGGTGTACCTGCACGCCACTGGACAGATGTTCCTAAAATGGTCGGAAAGAATAAAGGCGAGAACATGAATCTCCGTGTAGAACGGAATCAAGAAAAGCTAAATATACCCGTAGCGATGAATGGAGAAAATAGATTAGGTATTGGTCGATATGGAGCAAATGAGTTTTTTAAATCTACGATAGAGACCTACTCATTCGGTCAAGCAATGGCAATGGGTGTATCTAAAGGGCTAGACTTCCTTGGGACACAGATCAAAGCTTTTGGTCAGATGGGTAAAGGGAACTTGAACCCAAATGAGACGATGGGTGGATTCGCTTCTTTTGCAAAATTGTTCCCGCCGACTTGGGACTGGTATATATTTTGGAGAAATACTGCATTGATCTCATTGATATTGGCATTTATGAATATACTTCCTATACCAGCATTAGATGGGGGACACGTGATGTTCTTGCTGTACGAAATGGTGACGGGCCGTAAGCCAAGTGATACATTTTTGCAGTACGCAACTGTAGCGGGTTTTGTGTTTGTATTAGGTTTGCTTTTCTATGCCAATGGATTGGATGTACTTAGATGGTGGAGAGGAGAATGATGAAGTACTTTGAATTATTTGACATACCAGTAGCTTTTCATTTGGATGAGGCTGCCCTCAAGACTTCTTTTATCAAGCTCAGTCGGGAGTGCCATCCCGATCATTTCACTTTGGCTTCCGAAGAGAAGCAAGATGAGATGTTGGAGCGCAGCACGGAGATAAATAAAGCCTATAAAGTACTAGGAGATTTTGACCAGCGCTTGCAATATATTTTGACTCAAAAAGGCGCTTTAGAAGGAGAGGGGCAAGATAAACTACCTCAAGCTTTCTTGATGGAGATGATGGATATCAATGAGACCATCATGGATCTTCAGTTTGACCCTGATCCCGCTATGACTACCAAAGCCAAAGAGCAGATCGCAGCCTTTGATGCAGAATTGCAGTCTGGCATAGCCGGCGTTCTGCAAGCTCCAGATGCCGTGAACAATGAGGATGCCTTATCTTCCGCAAAGGACTACTATCTCAAGAAGAAGTATCTAAAACGCATCTACGAGAACCTCGATAAGGTAGGTCGAATGTAAGGGTTGTTTCCTGGACTACCGCTTAAATTAATTCCTTTTTTCGTACATTGTCTACTACTTGTAACAACATTGTTGTACTTGTCAAGCTATTGTTCTTTTTATACCATTTTATACTACTAATGGCATAAATCATAAAGGACTCAAACTTCATAATAATACTAATGAGTAATAAGATAAATAGAAATGTAGAAGCCGCTGCCAAGCGATTGAGAGAGGCTGCTCAGAAAGGTGTCACTTGTGAACCCGTAAGAAATCTGATCGGCCTAGACGATTTGGATAAAGCCTATGCTGTGCAAGAAATTAATACTTCTCTACGCCTAGCCCAAGGGGGGCGTATAATAGGCAGCAAGATAGGCTTGACGTCTAAGGCAGTGCAGAAGCAACTGGGCGTAGATCAACCTGACTTTGGAATGTTGTGGCAGGATACAGAAATATTGAATGGTGGTGAAGTGTCTATGAGTGAACTCATGCAGCCCAAAGCGGAGGCAGAAATAGCCTTCGTCTTAGGCAAGGATTTGGACAAAGATGTCATCAGCTCTGTAGATATAATATCTGCAATTGAGTATGCTTTACCTTCTATCGAAGTGGTTGGTAGTCGGATCTCTAATTGGGATATCAAAATAACGGATACCATCGCTGACAATGCGTCTGCTAGTCATTGGGTAGTAGGTCATCGCCCCGTCAAGTTAGAAAATTTTGATTTGCTCGGTTGCAAAATGAAAATGGAAAACAACGGCAAGGTAGTATCTGAAGGGGTAGGCAAAGCCTGTTTGGGTTCTCCTATAAATGCCATGTTGTGGTTGGCTCAAAAAATGAAATCTATTGGTAAGCCTATGAAGGCGGGCGATTTGATTTTGTCTGGTGCCATCGGTCCTATGGTCGCTGCGAAAGCAGGAGATAACTTTCATGTTACCATTGAAGGTTTAGGAGAGGTGAGTGCTGCATTTACGGAATAATGATTTGGTAATAAAGGCTAAAATTGCCAAAGCATTCTTGTATAGCTTAGAAAAATAAGGAGATAAAATGTCAAAAATAAAAGTAGCGATTATCGGTCCTGGAAATATTGGGACGGATCTAATGATAAAAATAATTAGACTATCTGCACATTTAGAGATGTCGGTGATGGTAGGTATAGATCCAGATTCTGATGGACTGGCTCGGGCAAAAAGAATGGGCTATGCCACGACCCATGAAGGCATTCAAGGCTTGATCAATATGCCAGAATGGAAGGATATAAAGATTGTTTTTGATGCGACCTCTGCTAAGGCGCATCATTACAATTGGGGTTTTGTAGAAAAATACCCAGACAAGAGAATTATCGATTTGACGCCTGCAGCGGTTGGTCCATTTTTGGTGCCTCCAGTCAATTTTGATGAGACCCATGATGTGCGAAATGTAAACATGGTGACCTGTGGAGGGCAAGCGACTATACCTATGGTGGCGGCAGTCAACAGGGTAGCCAAAGTCCACTATGGGGAAATCGTGGCTTCTATCTCGAGTAAGTCGGCAGGCCCTGGGACAAGAGCTAATATAGATGAATTCACGGAGACCACTGCACACGCTATTGAGCAAGTAGGAGGCGCGGATAAGGGGAAAGCGATTATTATATTGAATCCAGCGGAGCCACCTGTCATCATGAGGGACACTGTTTTCACCTTGAGTGAACAAGGAGATCGAGAAGCCATCAAAGAAAGTGTAAACAAGATGGTGACTGAGGTGCAAAAATATGTGCCCGGATATACGCTTCATCAAGAAGTACAATTTGACGATATCCCAGAAGACAAACCTGTTTTTATAGAAGGGCTTGGAAATAGGCATGGGCTGAAGACGACTATACTCCTACAAGTCGAAGGCGCTGGTCACTATCTCCCCGCTTACGCAGGCAATTTAGATATCATGACTTCAGCAGCCTTATCTACTGCGGACAAATTTGCTGAAAATAGCTTAAAGAAAGAAAATGCATAAACTATATATACAAGATGTAACGCTTCGTGATGGGATGCATCCTATCCAGCATCAGTACACTAAGCAACAGATAAAAGACATTGCTATTGCCTTAGACAAGGCGAAGGTGGACGCCATAGAAGTAGCTCATGGAGATGGAATCTCTGGAGGTAGTTTCAACTATGGATTTGGTGCGCACACCGATTGGGATTGGTTAGAGGGTGTAGCTGATGTATTGACTCATGCTAAGTTGACTACACTTTTGATTCCTGGTATTGGTACCATTGAAGATCTGAAAAGGGCGAGAGATTTAGGCGTGACTTCAGTGCGCGTAGCTACACATTCTACAGAGGCGGATATTTCTGCACAACATATTGAGGCCGCTAGAAAGATGGACATGGATGTAGCTGGCTTTTTGATGATGGCACATATGAATGATCCTTCCAACTTAGCGAAGCAAGCAAAACTGATGGAGGAGTACGGCGCGATGTGCGTATACGTTACGGATTCTGCGGGTGCCCTCATGATGGATGGGGTACGAGATCGAATACGCGCTTTCAAAGATATATTGAATCCCGAGACAGAGATCGGAATCCATTGTCATCATAATCTTTCTTTAGGAGTAGCAAATACTGTAGTGGCTATGAATGAAGGAGCGACTCGC
>JALZVN010000305.1 GCA_023299965.1 Saprospiraceae bacterium
TTATAGTTGTATTCTCTTAGTAGATTACCCTGATCATTATATACCTTTTTACCGGTCAGCCTACCATCCGTACCCCAAAAGAGAGCTTCACCCACATGCAGGCTATCTCGAAAAGTCTTCTGTGCTTTTTGCTGCCCATTGCTATACCAGAGCGCATAGTTTCCTTGGAGTTTACCATTGGCATAGTTTGCATCTATTTTGAGCAAGCCATTCTCATGCCATGCTTTCATTAAGCCCTCTTCCTTACCATTTTTGTAGTTGACGATTTGATCTTGCTTGCCCGTCGCGTACCACCAGTTATGCTCACCCTCTTCCTTGCCATTGACAAATTGACCCAGTGATTTTTGACCACCCAGTTGGTGCCATTCCGTACAAGTACCGTGCGCTATTCCATTCTGATACGTGATGAGTAGTTTACTTGCGCCATCTGCATACCACTGTTCTTCAGTGCCGACTTGGACTCCATTTTCATATTCCGCTTGATAGACTTTCTTGCCATTTCGTTCCCATTCTTTCACCTTTCCATTGACCTTTCCATCCTTGATCTGCGCCTCCATCTGTCGATTGCCGTTTGGGTGATCCTCGAAGGCCAATCCCGTATATGGAGCTATGGTGTTGGGCTGAAAATATAATCCCTTTATGACGTCCAGCTCATGAAAGTTGATTTTCTTCTTGACCTGCGCCTGCAATCCTGCTGCATTGAAGCATATCACCAAAGCCCATAATAGTATTCTAATTTGCATAATATTCATTAAGTTCTACTTATATATACGTTAGTCTCCACAAAAGTAAACGTATTTAGGCGCATTTTTCGTTTATTGAATAGAATGTTTTGGAGACATCCCAGACATATTTATCAGCTTAAAGGGCTGATAAACATTGTCTAGGTCGCTACGTTTCAGGGCTCGCTATTCGCTCGGCCACCTCCCGAAGGAGGTCGGTGTCTTCGCCCTATGGGCTCACCCTTGCACATCGCTTGTCCGAAAGAACTGACATTATGATCAGAAGGGGTTTATTTGTATTTCACTCCACTAGATATATAGCAAGATGTATTGCTAGGAAATGGGACACTGTACTTAACTTATAATGTGCTGACAAGATGTAGGGTCTTTGAACAAAATTATCATATATAGAAGCATCATCTAATTTAGTACCTACTATGTCTACAGCCATCTTATACCACCTTAAATTTCAAATGGTATTAATCTATAAAATATCAACACCAATTCAAATGAAGTACTTCGATAAACCTCTTAATTGAGATTGAAATTTGCAACAATTCAAGAATGATTTTATTCTAGATAATGAATGGGGTTAAAAGGGCTCCCTTTTATTATTGCACCTTTAAATAAATTTACCAAATTGACATTAGACAGTTCAATTTCGAAGCGATAGACTTTTGTTAGAAGGATAACTACTTTTTCTGAATCCTGATTTATGACAAAAATTCGTTGTTTTTTTATTGGTTTTAGTTTACTTTAGCGATATCACCTATTGATAGGTGCTACAATTAACTAAAAACAACGAAAAATGAGATCTATCCTAACTACCCTTCTTTGCTGTCTGGTTCTTACAATATCCGCTTTTAGAAATGGTGACAATCCCAAGACCAAGAAAATAAATAACAATCTACACTATAGTATTGACTGTGCCCAAGCTACAGCACAGTCTGATTTAGATGTGAATAACGTAAGAGCGAGATTGTTAGTAGGAGGGGATTTGTGGTGGAATGGGAATAGTGCAGGATACATTATCCCTCAAGTAGCTCCAGGTGAACCCGAGGTGTCTTCTATATTTGCAGGTGCAGTATGGATGGGTGGTTTTGATCCTAATGGTAATCTGAAAGTAGCCGCTCAACAATTTGGTACTTCATCTGGAAATTCTGATTATTGGCCAGGACCATTAGACGCAAGTACCGGTACTACTCAAGCGGAGGTTTGTGCAAATTGGGATAAAATATTTTCTGTGAATGGAGAAGAGATAGATTTGCATCTCTCTCAATATGCACAATCACTTGCAGATAATGTCGATTACGATATTGCTACAATTCCCCAAAGCGTAATAGGATGGCCTGCTTTAGGGAATGAATTTTTCTCTGACATTTTTGGTTTTCAATTGCCCGATACACCGCAAGGATTGGCTGCTTTTTTTGATAATAATGGAGATGGATTGTATACGCCTCAATTTGGAGATTATCCAATTATTGAAATTAGAGGTTGCTCAGAACCTACTTACCCAGACGGAATGGCGTATTGGATATTTAACGATGCTGGAAATGTACATACAGAATCAGGAGGGACTGCATTAAATATGGAGATTCATGGTACTGCGTTTGCTTTTAAGACAGATGATGCGATTAATGATATGACTTTTACCCGCTATAAATTAATTAATAGAGCACAAGAAAGTCTAGAGCAGACCATATTTGGTATTTGGATAGATGCAGATTTGGGATGTAGTGAAGACGACTATATTGGATGCGATACCATTAGAGATATGATGTATGTGTATAATTCGGATGCCATTGATGGTTCGGCAGGAGATAATTGCACTGGAGGCGTAGCTACCTATTCCGATAAGATTCCATATTTAGGAGTGGATTTTTTTAGGGGTCCTTTGGCTCCTAAGGTATTTGGGTTAAATGGAGAGTTTGAGGATCCTGCATTAGGACAACCATTTGATACGCTAGTAGAGATAGGTATGAGTTCTTTTATATTTTTTAATAGAGCAAGCGCTACTACTTCTAATGGTACCGAAGATCCAAGTACCGCTCAACAATATTATAATTATTTAAATGGAACTTGGATGGATGGTTCGCCTATGACAATAGGGGGTGATGGCACAGGTGGGACAGAAGTTACAAAGTTTGCCTTTCATGATGAACCAAATAATACGCAAGGATGGTCTATGTGTACTGCTAATTTATCCTTCGAGGATAGAAGAACGATACAGAGTGCTGGCCCTTTTAGATTAGATCCTGGTCAAGTCAATGAATTGATTATTGGCATACCTTGGGTCCCAGATGTAGCTTATCCGTGCCCAGATATGGGAAGACTGTTTAGCGCAGATGATTTAGCCCAAAACTTGTTCAATAGTTGTTTTAATGAATTAGTAGGTCCAGATGCACCAAGCCTGAGTTTGATTTCATCAGATCAAAAACTAGTTGGTATCTTGACCAATGATGAGGTCACTTCTAACAACGCTGGTGAAGGATATGAAGAGTTAGGTTCTACGGGGCCGCCAGATCTTACAGATGAAGAACGCTTATATAAATTTGAAGGATACCTTGTCTATCAATTGGTAGATGAAGATGTTAGTATTGAAGAATTAAATGATCCACAAAAAGCTAGAGTGGTCTTCCAAAAAGATAGAGCTAATCAAGTTGCAGATATTTATAATTGGGAAAGCATTGATAATCCAGTCGCTGGTCCTTTTGATAATCCTTTTATTTGGGTTCCTTCATTACAAGTAGAAGGCGAAAACGAAGGTATAGAAACGACCTTTGAGTTGACCACAGATTTGTTTACCGGAGATCCCTTGGTGAATGATGAGACCTATTACTACACGACGCTTGCCTATGCTTTCAACGAATATGACACCTTTGACCCAGTTACTCAACAGGGACAAGGAACCCCATTTTTAGCTGGTCAAAATAATGTAAGGACATATAGTATAGTGCCTAGCGAATTGGCAAGTCAAGATGCTCCATCAAAATTTGGAGATCAGCCTCCTTTTACCAGATTAGACGGTCGGGGTGTAGGAGGTAATTTTTTATCCATATCCAATGAAGAAAGAGATAGGTTATTTGAAATGCAAGAAGGTGCCTTGCCAGCAGATTATCAAGGAGCGATAGTTTATGAAAAAGGAGCAGCACCAGTAATAGTTAAAGTTGTTGATCCATTGAATCTCTTGGACGGAAGATACATTTTACGTTTTGAACAAGAAGCTAACTTAGAGGCAGGAGAAGGAGCTTGGGAGTTGTTTGATGCTGAAAGCAATCAAAGTTTAGGACTAGCTAATCAAAGTTTAGAAAATCAAAATGAACAATTCTTTCCTGATCTAGGATTTTCGATTACTGTGGGGCAAACCGCAGATGCAGGAGATTTAATAAATGAGAGAAATGGTGCTATCGGTCAAACAATCAATTATGAAGATTCTTCTAAATCTTGGTTGACAGCAGTACAAGACAATGCAAGTACGATAGAAGAATTAGAGCCTTTTGATTTGCATTTTCAAGCTACTGGTCCAGTAGAGCAGAATAGCGAACTCGATCCAT
>JALZVN010000306.1 GCA_023299965.1 Saprospiraceae bacterium
CAATCTATAGGGTGATACCAGATTCCAGAACCAACTATAATATAAGCATAATTCAAAGTAAACTTTTGACGTATCGTTTTTCTTGTCGCGAAGAAGCAAAGCGCCCGTAGCGCGTCGCCTGGAAGGCGAAAGAACAAAGGGTGGTAGCGGTATCTAGACAATGGTTTTTCACCATGTCTAGATAATAGCGGACGACCTGGTGACCTGACCGAAGTTATGCGCAAGGCTGTAGTGGAGCCACGTAGTGTCATGGGCATGGTCCCAAGCCATAATCACAGACCTTAAAGAAGCAAACCTTATAAACAGAGGCAAATGCTATACCTAGCCATACAGCTAAAAATAGCAGGAGACACCTCTAAGTGTCTAGTTATCAGTAAGTAACAAATCAATAAAAAGTACTAGAAAGTATGCTTCCAAATGTTTTGTTCCGAACCTTAATAATGGCTATATTTGGCAAATTGCTAATAAAAATAGAAGGCACTAATGGCGGGAAAATACTCTACAATACACTATCATTCTTATTTAAAACTGGACAAAATCACGGGTGCGCAGGAGTTGCGTAGTGTAGAGGTTGGCCAACCTGCTCATGAAGAGATGCTGTTCATCATCACGCATCAAGCCTATGAATTGTGGTTTAAGCAGATTATCCACGAATTGAGATCGGTTTTGAAGATGTTTGCGGACGATGATGTGGATGAAAGAAATATTGGGACGGCTGTTGGTCGGCTACAACGTACAGAACAGATTATTGACTTGCTAGTCAATCAGATAGGCATCATGGAGACTATGACTCCACTTGATTTTCTAGACTTTAGAGCCTATTTGTTTCCAGCTTCTGGTTTCCAAAGTTTCCAATTCAGGATGATTGAAGCTTTACTAGGCTTGCCTGAAGTCAAGAGAATGACCTATAATAACCACCATTATGCTGCGTTTTTCCCAGAGGATCAAAAGGGTGTTTTAGAAGGTATTTATAAGGATGGAACGCTGTTTGATGCTATACAAGATTGGTTGGAGCGTACTCCTTTTATCAAGCATGGCAATTTTGATTTCTTGAAAGAATACGATACTGCAGTGCGTGACATGATTAAAAAAGAGCAAGCGGCAATCGATGTATCGGACTATCTTACGGATCAAGAAAAAACGATGCGTAAGAAAATGCTTGGCGATACAAATACCTACTTTCAAGCAGTTCTAGATAAGGACGCACATGATAAGCTAGTGGCTGACGGAGAATTGCGTCTGTCTTATGACGCTACTGTGGCAGCTCTATTTATACAACTATATCGGGATCAACCTATTTTGCATCTTCCATTTATGTTGTTGATCAACTTGATAGACATAGATGCTAAATTGACAACTTGGCGCCACAGACATGCTCAAATGGTATTGCGCATGTTGGGCAAAAAAGTGGGCACCGGTGGTTCATCAGGACATCAATATTTGGCAGATACCGCTAAGAAACATCACATATTCACAGATTTGCACAACATATCTACCCTACTCATACCTAGATCAAGCCTACCCGCATTGCCGGATGATTTGGTGAAGGACTTGAGTTTCTACTACAGTAATATAAATCCTGCTTAATCAAGATGGAAACGATACAAAACTATATAGGGGGTACATTTAGGGCTGCAAATAGCGGTGACACCATAGAGGTGTACAATCCTGCGAAGGGTGAAGTCTATGCAAGCGCTCCTGATTCTGATCAGTCAGATATGGAGGCGGCTATCACTGCCGCGGCGGCGGCATTTCCTGCTTGGTCTGCCTTGAGTATAGATGAACGCTCTGGCTATCTGATGAAAATAAGTGAGCGAATCACTGCCCAGCTAGATGCTTTAGCGCTAGCAGAAAGTATTGATAACGGAAAGCCACTTTGGTTAGCTACCATGGTAGATATCCCACGTGCCGCGTCCAACATGAAGTTCTTTGCAAATGCGATCACACAGTTTGCTAGTGAATCGCATGAAATGGTGGGCAAGGCGATTAACTACACCCTGCGTTCACCCTTGGGTGTGGTAGGCTGTATATCGCCATGGAACTTACCTTTATACCTATTCACTTGGAAGATTGCTCCAGCCCTGGCGGCGGGAAATACGGTCGTAGCCAAACCATCAGAAGTGACTCCGATGACTGCGTATCTATTGTCAAAGATTGCGGATGAAATCGGTCTTCCAGCTGGCGTATTCAATATAGTACACGGATTGGGTCATAAGACGGCGGCGGTATTGAGTAGCCACGAAAAAGTAAAAGCAGTTAGTTTTACGGGGAGTACGCGCGTCGGTGCTGAAATCGCTCGCACAGCAGCTCCTTTATTTAAAAAGTATTCTCTAGAGATGGGCGGTAAAAATCCAAACATCATATTTGATGATTGTGATTATCAAAAGGCGTTAAAGACGACGATAAATTCTTCTTTTGCAAATCAGGGTCAAATCTGTCTTTGCGGTAGTAAGATATTTGTACAGCGAGGTATTTACGAGCGATTCAAGAACGATCTTGTCGCACTAGCGGAGCAACGAACTGTAGGTGATCCGCTACATGCGAAAACAAAAATGGGTGCAGTGGTTTCAAAACCACACTTTGATAAAGTACTCGGACATATCGAAATAGCCAAGTCCGAAGGGGGCAATATACTTTGTGGAGGTAAAGCTGTCCAACCCAAGGGATTTGAGAATGGATGGTTTATAGCGCCGACTATCATAGAAGGGCTTGAACCGTATTGCCAAACCAACAGGGATGAGATATTTGGACCAGTAGTCAGCATCATGCCTTTCGATACAGAAGAAGAAGTAATACAACTAGCAAACGATAATGACTATGGCTTGTCAATGACTTTGTGGACGGAAAATCTGTCAAGAGCGCATCGTATGGCTGCTCAGTTAGAGGCAGGCATCTTGTGGGTCAACACCTGGCTTTTACGTGATCTGCGTACTCCATTTGGAGGCATGAAAAATAGTGGTGTAGGAAGAGAAGGAGGCTTTGATGCCTTGAAATTTTTTACAGAGCAAAAGAATGTATGCATCGCATACGAGAAATAGAAAAATAGACTGCTGTCTATGGATTAAGAAAATAGCAAACTATAAAAATCAAAAATTATGGCTTCATCATTCACTCCGATCAATTTCAAAAAATGGATAGATGATAATCGACATCTTCTAAAACCACCCGTTGGAAACAAAGCGATATACAACGAGGACTATATCGTAATGGTAGTCGGTGGTCCAAACTCTAGAAAGGATTATCACCTCAATCAAACGCCTGAATTTTTCTATCAAGTAGAGGGAGATATCGTACTCAAAGTGATAGACAATGGAACGCCAAAAGATGTGCACATCAAAGAAGGCGAAGTATTCTATTTGCCACCGAATATCCCTCACTCGCCTCAGCGTGGACCAAACACAGTGGGTCTTGTAATAGAGCAGAAGAGAGATGAAGGAATGGAAGATGGACTAGCATGGTTTTGTGAAAACTGCCACAACGAGTTGCACCAAGAGCCTTTCATGCTCAAGAATATTGAGAAGGATATGCCCGTCTTATTTGACAACTACTATTCTGACTCAGCAAAAAGAACTTGTGATAAATGTGGAACTATAATGGAGCCACCAGCTAAAGTGAAGTCTTAAAAATAATTTGAACTACACCAAGAAAATTAATATAACTACATGAGAATTAACGGTCATTCACACCTACTTCCATATCCCGAGCAGATTCCTGATTTTATGCGGGAAAAGGAAATCTTTTGGATAGATGAAGATAGAAAATATATGCGTCAAAAAAATTGGCAAAGACCAGTGACGGACGCGAGTTTCTTCCTTAACGAGAAACTAGAGTGGATGGCAGATAACAATATTGATCATGCTGTTGTATTGAATCTATCGCAACTATATGGAAATGGATTGAGCTCCAAACTCATGAAGCGTGCACTGCGTTTTCAAAATGATTTTAACGCTCAGGTACAAGCAGAGCATCCTACAAAATTTACCTGCGGATTTGTCGTTCATGCAGGTTTTGTCAATGGTGCCTTGTGGGAAATAGAACGATGTGTCAAAGAACTAAACCTCCAGGTACTCTGCCTTCCTACGCATTATCTAGCTGATAATGGCAAGTGGAAAGGCATCTTCAATGAAGAGACAGAGCCAATCTTGGAGATGGCCAACAAGTATAAATTAGCCATTGAAATACACCCTTATGATGGAGACAAATTCATACAGCTGGAGAACACCGCTTGGCGTTTCCACTTGGTATGGATGCTGGCTCAGTGTGCTGATGCGTATCACTTTTACACCCTGAATGGCTACTTTGAAAAGTATGAAAATATCAGAGTGTGCTTTGCCCATGGTGGACAGTTGAGTCATATCAATATCGGTAGACGTACGCAAGGTTTTGATGGACGCCCTGATCTATTCGAAGGGATGGAGCGACCTAGAAAAGCAGTAGGTCATCCTAATATTTACTTTGATACTTTGGTACACGATACGGGTTCCTTAGAGCTCATGATCAAGCGTCAAAATGGAACAGATCAGATTCTCCTAGGACTGGATGACCCCTACCCATTGGGAGAAATGAATAATGAAACCCAATCTTCATTGCCAGGTAAATTACTAGACTTAGCTTTAGAAGAAAAAATTATAACGAAAGAACAGCATTCGCAAATATGGTATGACAATATTGTCAACTGGCTTTGTTCTGATGGGACAAGTAGCTTTTGTGATAGACTAGGATTACACAAATAGATGGAAAGTACACTAACTTACGCTCAAGAGAGAGACGAACAAGATCCGCTTAGACAATATAGGGATAGATTTCACTTACCTGTTCAAAAAAACGGGGAACCATATATTTACTTGTGTGGCAACAGTCTTGGCTTACAACCTAAATCTACGGAAGCGTCTTTAATGCAAGAGCTAAAAGACTGGAAGAACTTAGGTGTAGAAGGACACTTTCATGCCGCCAATCCATGGATGCCTTACCATGAGTTTTTGACAGAGCATATGGCGACGATCGTTGGGGCAAAACCCATCGAAGTGGTGGTCATGAACACGCTCAGTGTCAACCTCCATTTGCTAATGGCATCTTTCTATAGACCTACTGAAAAGCGATATAAAATCCTCATGGAGGTCGATGCATTTCCTTCAGACCGTTATGCGATAGAGTCCCAATT
>JALZVN010000307.1 GCA_023299965.1 Saprospiraceae bacterium
GTCCAATCGGAAGTCTCTCCCCATTTACTACCTAGTCTTACGAATACCATATTGTTACTTGGATGTACAGATATCAATTGACCTAAATGCCCTTCAGCTGCATAGACCCCATTTTTGCTTATCCACCATTGATTGTTGTAGTATGAATCCTCACCTTTAGTGGTGTCATTCTTAGTGGACTCTATCACCCAATTCTCAGGAACTATTTGTGTACCATTCCAATCTCCTTTATTTAAATATAGTCTACCAAATTTTGCAAAATCTCTAGCCCTTGCATTAAGACAGCAGAATGCTTTTTCTAGACCGTCTTTTTTTCTGTCTACACTCCAAGTAGCGTCATATTCCATACCTAAAGGTTGCCATATTTTCTCTTCGAGATATTCTGATATGTTTTTCGTTTTTAATGCCCTTTCTAGAAGTAAACCTAGTAGCTGGGTGTCTACACTTCGATAGTTTGTCACGGTGCCAGGTGTTTTTTCTAGTTGAAGTCTTAATATTTGTTTTCGTAAATTGGTTCCATAATAAAAACTAGCTACCTCCCCGAATGGGTTTACATAGTTTTCATCGAATTTAATACCTGATCTCATATCTAGGAGGTGGTCAATAGTAACCTTGTCAAATCCATTTTCTTTCAATTCAGGTATGAAATCTGTTACAGGTTGTTGGGTTGATTCTATGTGTCCTTCTTCTATGGCGCAGCCAATCATAGCAGATACAAATGATTTTGCCATAGAGAAAGAGTTTACAATGGATTCTTCATTATAATCGTCAAAATAATTCTCATACAAAATAGTATCATTTCTAATAATTAAAAAAGCGACAGTATTATTTTGTATTAAGTAATCTTCAAAGGTCAAGCGTATTTTCTTTTTATCATCTTTTCCTTTTTTGTTTATGGTCAGTGTGATAGAATCAATTTTAATATTTTGGGCTCGGGTAAAGAATTCAAATTTGTCATCCGTAGTTTTAATTTCTCTACTCGGAAAAATATTATGATCAGTAATATTAGATTTTTGATAAAATGCAAATCTTGCTAGTTTGCAGGAGGTAAGTGATAGCAATAAAGCGGCTATTATAAAGTAGGTGACCCTGTTCATTTCTATTTTCATTAAAGTACGATTTCTAGTTCTAAATATGATTTGATTGACAATGTTAAATATAACAATTTGAAGGGGATCATCTGTTATATTTTATCATTTTTTATATGGACGGATTATTTTATGCACTAAGAATTATTTTATTTTTCTGATCAATCAAGAGTATAGTTAATTTAGGTGTCTTCTCAAATAATTGTATGAGTCAGGTATCAATTACCTTTTGTGTGTTTAATGGAAATATGGCTTTATACCATTTGTATTATAAAATGGTATAAGATAGTATTCCATTAATCCTGTTTCATTGAATATATAGTAATCTCCCATTTACGCGTGAGTGGTAGAAGCGATAGGGCGTGCACTGGCAGTGCTGTGAAGCCCTAGCAAAGATGGCTCGCCGAGGTACGAGAAGAGACGGCTGTGCTAGTTGGCTGAACGCTCTGCTAGGGTGCGCACTACTAGCGGATGACACGACCCGGATCTACGAGCTAGTCGCATGGCTTGGTGATGAGGCAAATGTGGAGGATCTGGGGCACGCCCATAAAAGAATTATAAATTATAAACGGAGGCTGAATTAATGTGCAATTCTCAATGAGCAATACTCAATGAGAAAGTTGATGAGTATTTGAATGCATTTCTTTCATAGAGCCGCCCTACTATTAGCCTTGTAAGACAAGCCAGCGTTGCGTTTATAATTTCTAATTCAATTAGTGCGGCAGTTTGTCCCTCATCAGCCCATAGACATATGTACCGAGAAGTGCAGAAAGTAGCACTACAAAAATGGGTAGGTATCCTGCGCCGACCAGAGTAAATATAGGACCTGGGCATACGCCAGAGAGTGCCCAGCCTAATCCAAAAATCAATCCACCAAAAATGTAGCGTGCAACGCCTTTATCCTTGTCTGGAATATTTATAGATTTTCCGCCAAAGGACTTGATGTCAAATTGTCGAATAAGATATAGCCCGGAGATGCCTAAGCCTAATGCGGAACCCATGATGCCAAACATGTGAAATGATTTGAACTGAAACATTTCATATATGCGAAACCAAGATGCGGCTTCGGACTTGAACATGATGATGCCGAATAATATACCGAGTAATAGGAAGCTTAAATTTTTCATTGACCAAAGATTAAAGGGAAACAAATATGTATCATGATAAGTCCGCCTAGAAAAAATCCTATGACGGCGACAAGTGATGGTGCTTGTAGATTACTCAATCCTGAGATGGCGTGACCTGATGTGCAGCCTCCTGCATAGCGTGCACCAAAGCCGACCATAAAGCCGCCTATGACCAGCATACTGAGAGAGCCGATGTCTGCCAATGCGCTTGTAGCAAACAACTCAGTCGGGACGTAAGCGGATCCTGCACTTGCAAAGCCTTTTTGCTGCAAGTCTGCTATGACAGATGGAGCCAAGTCAATCGCTGCGTCAGTAGATAAATAATGTGCGCCAAGAAAACCTCCAAGAATGGTACCCGCTACAAAGACTAGATTCCAACTGTTTTGCTTCCAGTCAAAATCGAAAAA
>JALZVN010000308.1 GCA_023299965.1 Saprospiraceae bacterium
TGCACCTGTAGCGCCAACTCCACCAGTGGATGTTGTGGTACAATGTGCAGGTGATGTGCCAATGCCAATAGACTTAACAGCTGTGGATAATTGTGATGGAGATATAAAGGTAAGTGCAGCAGAAGTAGTAACGCCAGGATCGTGTGTGAATGATTTTATTTTGGTAAGAACCTGGACGTTCACAGATGTATGTGGCAATTCAAGTGCTGTGAGTCAAACGATAAGAGTAAGCGATGATACTGCTCCACTTATCCTTGTACCACCAGCAGATTTGCTAGTACAATGTGCAGCAGATGTGCCAGATGCAATGGATGTTACAGCAGTCGATAACTGTGATGGAGATATAGTAGCCAGTCCAACTGAAGTGATAAGTATGGGTTCTTGTGCAAATGATTTTGTAGTAGTTCGAACTTGGGTATTTGCGGATGTTTGTGGCAATTCTAGTACGGCTACTCAAACAATAACGGTGAATGATAATACTGGTCCCATGGTCTTGTGTCAAGATGTTGAAATTGTTATTGATCCGATTGGCACTACTACCATCAGTACAGATATGATAGACGGTGGTAGTGTGGATAATTGTGGCGGTGTACTTGAATTAGCACTTGATATTACTGATTTCACTTGTGATGACATAGGGGATAATACAGTACAATTAATAGTAACTGATGAATGTGGTAACTCATCTGTTTGTTCCGCAACGGTAACTGTGCTTAGAGGGGTAGATCCTCCTAAGGTCGTCAGTACATCTTACTGCATCGAAAAATTAGTAGAAATTAATCCTGGTATTCAAGCGATCTGTGGAGCAGAATGCACAGGTGCTGATATATTGTGGTTTGATGCCGAAGAAGGAGGTAACCTAGTTGGTAGCGGAGAATTTTTCAATCCAATAACTACAGGTCTTATTGCCAGAGATGAGATTGGATGCTTCACTTTTTATGCGGAGTGCGGATGTTCTACTACAGCTTGCCGTTCGCTTAGGACAGCAGGTGTATTCAAGACTATGTCATGTGATATAGAATGTGAAGTAGGTTGTCAGTATACCTTAATTTTAGAAGATAGTGGATTCAATGGTTGGGATGGAGCAAGTATTGATTTGACGATCAATGAAGGGACACCTACAAATATTAAGTTGTCTAATAATAGTTGTTCATCTGGTTATGAGTGCATCCCATTTGTGATCCAAGATGGAGGGACAATTGGAATAGCCTATTGGGCTGGAGGTAATGAGGAAGAGCATGCATGGCGATTAGTAGATTGGGCAGGGGAGACAGTAGTTCAAAGTGGATACGATGCTATGAATTGCAATACAGAGATTCCATTGCAAGCGTTGAGTAGCACGGAGATTTTTAAAGCAGAATGTCCGGAATGTTGTACTGATGAATTATCTGACTTTACAATCAGAGTAACACTTGGTACTAATCCAGAAGTATTATCATGGGAAGTATATGATGGTTCTGTCTTTTTTCAAGGACCACAAATCCAAGATGAAACGGGAGGTGCATATGTAGGTATGGCTGCTGGTTCACAAATTTCGATACCAATAAATTTTGATCCTTGTAATGAGTATACCGTAGCATTATTCGATGGCTCTAATGCGGGTTGGAATGGCGCTACTTGGGAATTGATTTCTAGAGATATTGATTTTGGAACAGAGATCATGGATCCAAATGATGCATTCTTTGGTCAATCCCTTGTGAAACTAATGGATAGTAATGATTTTGGTCTGCTTGGAGATGAAGCAAGGAAGTCATTCACTTTACCTTGTAAGCCAAGTTGTGAGGACGTTGTTCAGGCAACAGTGCCTGGAGATTGCTTTGCAGCCGCATTGATATTGCCAGTGGCTGTACCTCAGATTTGCTATCCAGATTGTAATCATGCGATTGGCTGTGATATACAAGTAAGACAAAGCGTTTTGATTGGTCAAAATGATCAAAATAGAATATTGCTTTCGGACTTTGTTCCTTTCACTGGTCAAGAAGTAATTGACTATGCAGGTATTGCAGATAATATCCAAGCGGGTTGTCATTCTTATGTTACGGAGTACATGTATTGTGATGGTTTGATTACGAAATGTACGGCTGACTATACAGTCTTTGCAGAAGAGAGTGCAAATTTTGCCTGCAATGATAATGTAACTATTCCATTGACTCCACCAAATAATGTATCTACTGGGGCATCCAATTCTCTATCTGATGATCTTGGTGAATGTGTCATTCGTATAACGGCAGATATGCTTGTTGAAGGAGGTATACAAAGTAGCCTAGAATGTGAATTTATAAACTTTAATAATTTTTATGAGGTAGTAATATTAGATGAAAATGATCAACCACTTATTGTTTTAAGTGACTCAGGTTTGCCACTTGATTCAAATGGCAACGAAATACTACCAGGTCAAAATACAATCCCTGCTAGTAACTTTGTTTCTTCAAATGAGATCAAGCAAACTTTAAAATATGTGGTAACGCATAAAGTAAGCGAAACTACGTGTTGGGGCTATTTAACAGTTGAAGATAAAAACGCACCAACTATTGTTAGTAATGATTATGACTTGAGCTGCAATGACCCTAATGCTATGGATGAATTTTATGCAGATACTATGGTTGTAATGTCAAGCGCCTTAGGAGAGTTTCCTGCCAATATTCAAGGAGGAGATCAAATTGGTGGTAGGTCGAATACATGGATACCATTTACACTTCCATGTGGTAGACTAGGTACTTCTATTCAAGACATTCAGATCTCACTAAATGTAGAACATACGGATGTGAGCGATCTAGGAGTGGAGTTGCATATCCCAGATTCTTTCAATGCTACTTTAAATAATCCATTTACAAATTCATTGTTGACATTGAGCGCCATCGGGAGTGCAGATGCAGAGAATATATATTCATCAGCAGATACCAATGATCTGGCAAGTCTTTTAGGCGCTTCATGCAAGGCGTTTGAATCCACGGAAGATGTGAATTTTATATCTAATACAAGTGGAGTTGCCTTACCAGCTGCTCATGGAAAGACTTGGTATATAAATGTGACAGATAATGAAGATGCAGCTTTTGCAGACTCATTTGGTAGTGGACAAGTGAATTCAACTACTATTACTATTACTTGTGGTTACCCTTTTCCTTACATGGCATTCGATTGTGCCTTGGAAAGTGTAGAGTTGATTTCCGAAGTGGTAGAGTCCAATTGTGATTTGTTAGCGGATTGGAATGGCGCGCAGATTATCAGAGTATGGAGAGCTACAGATGCATGCGGATTGAGTACTAATAGTACTCAAGTGGTTAATCTTAAAGCACCAAGAATTGATGATTTGATATTGCCGATAAATAATATTGAAATAGAATGTGGAACTCAAGAGTTGTTAGCAGATGGTTCTGTTGATCCTGCACAATCAGGTTCACCACGTTTTTGTTGTGACGAAATAACAGAAGAGGATTTCTGCAAATTGTCTATCTCTTACACTGATAATGTAGTAGAGAGCTGCGGAATGTCATATAAGATATTTAGAACTTGGCAAATATTCAATTGGTGCATGCCCAACGGTCAGCCAGTTGAATACACACAGTTGATCTTAGTACAAGATAGTACTGGGCCAGAAATAAATATTCAAGATGAGATTACCATTAACGCGAATAGTAATTGCGGAGGGTTTATAGATTTGTCCAATACTGCTGTAAGTGATGCATGCTCTT
>JALZVN010000309.1 GCA_023299965.1 Saprospiraceae bacterium
GCTAACAGTGATCTTCTACCTGGAAAATCTGTATTGCCAGGTTCATTTCTATAAAGTAAGATTATGGACCTATTGTATCGGAATGTTAAGGCAAAGTGTTTATTTACAAAATATGAAGCGCCAACTAAAAAGCTTAAATCATTTTCCCGCCACGCGTTTACAAATGCTGTATTGTCATCATCATTGTCTAATTCGGCGTCTATCAATCTACCATAGCTTAGACCTGCATGAAAATTCACCCTATAGTAATCGTCAGTCAACCAGTCTTTGTAGCTATAAATGACGGGAACAGCTACATAAGTCGTTCTGTAAATATCTTGAACGGTTCCGTTAGAGGTTGCTTCATCTTTCGCTCCCCTTTGGCTGTATAAAATTTCCAGGCTGATATCTGACTTTTCGGTTAAGTTGACTGAACTTTTGAGTCCACCTTCTAAGCCAGGCTTATTAAATCCAGCGCTATCGTCTCCATTGATTTGACTAGCAGTGATTCCAAAAACTAATCCTGCTTTAAAGGTTTGACCTTGAAGAGGTAGCAGGAAGACGCAGAAAACGAAAAATAAAAGATTTGATCTTAACATAGGAACAATATATATCAGTTTTAATAATTTTTATAGATTTACGTTATAAAGGTGTAAAATCGCCTCATTTCCGAATCCTCTATAAGTTGAACTGTCTTGATTAAATATAATAGAAATAACTTAAAAAAGTTAGAAACAATTTTCGAGTTGTCCGGATACACTATACGTTACGAAAGAGGAACGTTCAATAGTGGATATTGTATGGTTGAAAACAACAATATTATTGTCATAAATAAGTTTTTTGACGTCGAAGGACGAATTAACACTTTATTGGAGATAGAACAAAATATTACTATCCAAGAAGATAACTTAGACGAGAAAAGCATGGATTTTTATAAAAAAGTCCTTTCGTTAAACCCCTCTTCAGAAGATTAAGCTTGTCTAAAAATAAATGCATACTACTAGGTACAGGCACATCTCAAGGAGTGCCGATGATTGGATGTCAATGTGACGTATGCCTTTCTCAAAATTCAAAAGATAAAAGACTAAGGACCTCAGCTTTAATAGTGGTTGGAGATGTACATATCGCCATAGATGCTGGTCCAGACTTCAGACAACAAATGTTAAACTATAATGTGAGTCATTTGGACGCTGTGCTTATTACGCATCAGCATAATGATCATATTATAGGATTAGATGATGTTAGACCTTTTAATTTTATGCAAAGGGAAGCAATGCCCCTTTACGCTAGTAATGAAGTGTTAAAGGAAATTCGACTCAAGTTTGATTATGCTTTTGCAGAAGAAAAATATCCTGGGGCACCTTCCTTTGAGACATATGAGATTAATAAAGCTACTTTCAATGTAAAAGGTGTTGATATCGAGCCCATTCATTATATGCATGGAAATCTACCTGTCATTGGGTTTAAGATTAATGATCTAGCTTATTTGACTGATATCAAAAGTATCTCATCACAAGAAACAGGTAAGCTTTTGAATCTGAATACATTGATAATTAGCGCATTACATCATAGCGAACATCATTCGCATTTCAATCTCGAACAGGCTTTAGAGTTTATTACAGAGGTAAAGCCAAAACAAGCATACCTTACTCATTTGAGCCATCGAATGGGAAAACATGATGTTGTCAATGCGACATTACCTGAAAATGTTTCCGTTGGATTTGATGGACTAGAGATCTCCTTTGCATAGTCTCAGCAATGTGTTTTTTGATCTCCGAATTACTAGATTAAAGGCAGAAAATGAAATAACTATAACACTTTTACTGCGTTAGAAAGGTCGTATACACAATTTATTATATAACTTGGAGTTAGTTAATTAATACTCTAATCCGACAAATGAAGGATGATGATTAAATATTTTACCCTATTAATAATACTTCTTCCGATGTTTTTGCTGGCTCAACAGAGCCCTCAGAGTTCATTGTACAATCACAACTTATATAATATTAACCCTGCTATTGCTGGAGTTGATGGTACGCTAGCTATTAATGCGAACTTAAGAAGGCAGTGGTTAGGATTAGAAGGTGCACCTGGCACACAATCCATAAATGCCCATTTGCCCATTTACATTACTAGGGGAGGGATAGGGGTCTCTATTCAGAATGCAACCTTAGGGGTTACGCGAAACTTAAAAGCAAACGCCAGCTACAATCAAATAATAAATATCAACGAAAATACTTTATTGTCGCTTGGTGTTAGTGGAGGTATTGAGCAACACTCCTTTAACGGTGCAGATATTAGAACTCCAGACGGTATTTATGAAGGTCTACCCATCAATCATAATGATTTAGTTTTATCTGAAACAAATGAGGTAGCAGTAGTTCCGACACTAGCACTAGGGATGTACTTGAAATTCAAACAATTGAGTCTAGGGATCTCTGCGGATAATTTATTGGCCTCGACTTTTGAGTTCGATGATAGCAGAAGTGACATTGTCTTTAACCAAATTAGGCACTATTATGGTTATATTATATATTCTCAAGATATTGGGAGTGACATTGTCTTGAAGCCATCAGTTTTAGTAAAGGCTGAAACTGCTGAATTACAAGTAGATATAAATTTGACCGCTGAATTTCAAGAAATGTTCCTTTTGGGAGCTGGATATAGAGGATATAATGAATTTTCAAACGATTCGGTAGTATTGCAAGGTGGTATTAAGATGAGTAACAATCTTCAATTTATCTATTCATACGATTTTGGTCTATCAGAATTAGTAACAACACATAGTGGAAGCCACGAAATTTTGGTGAAATATGTGATTGATTCTAAAATTGGCAAGGGTGTTCCACCACCAATTATCTATAATCCAAGGTTTTTGTAGCTGAATAGTCTGCATCAGGGCAGTATGTAATGGTATTTTATGATAAATTTGACTTAAATTTCGACGAATCGAAATAGAATGAATATTCGACCGTTAAATTGTGTATAAAACGTTTAAACCAACTCTTTTTAATAATTGTTTGAAATTTTGTTTTGTTTAGATAAGAACTTATATTTACGTTCTCATAATCTTATTCTATCTAAAAGAAAGGAAAAAATCCGGGTGTTAATGAAAAAGTTATTTAAAAATTTCGCAGTGCTAAGCCTTTTGGCACTAATCTTCTCTTGTGGAGGAGGCGGTGGAGACACTGGTCAGTTGATTGGTTCTTTAGACAGACCTGCATGGAAAGGAATTAATCCATACGGAATGGTTTACATACCTTCTGGAACTTTGCACATTGGTCCTGGCGATCAAGACGTAAGTAGCACTTATGTGCAGCGTTCTAAATCTATCTCCATAAATGGTTTTTATATGGATGATACTGAGATTACTAACAATGAGTATCGTCAGTATGTAGAATATGTAAGAGATTCAATCGCACACACTTACCTTGATAACTTTTACGAAGGAGATGACGGCGAGCAATTTATCGACTACGGTTACGAAATCGACTGGTCTGATGAGACGCTAGACGAGCTTTTTCACCAAGGAGAGGATAAATTCGGTAGCGGAAACGAAATAAACGCCAGTAAGCTTTTATTTGAGTATTCTAAGTTTAACTGGAAGCAGGCAGCAGCGGATAATTCTGATTGGCAAAGAGTTCAAAAAGAAGGCGGAACTCCTAGAGGAGACTATATCGATACAGACGAAGTTATCATATACCCTGATACTTTATGTTGGATTAGAGATTTTGCCTATTCTTATAATGAGCCAATGACTAGAAATTACTTCTGGCACCCAGCTTATGATGATTATCCAGTTGTAGGTGTTAACTGGAAAATGGCAAATGCCTTTAACTATTGGAGAACTCAAATTTGGGATAGCTACCAATCAGTAAGAAAAGATGGTATTAACTCAGAAGATTTCAGATTGCCAACAGAGCATGAATGGGAATATGCTGCTAGAGGTGGTCACGAATCAGCTCCATATCCATGGGGAGGATATTACCTTCGAAACGCAAAAGGATGTTTATTAGCTAACTTCAAGCCTGGTAGAGGAAATTATCCAGAAGATGGTGGTCTTTATACAGTAAAAGCGGATGCATACTTTCCAAATGATTTTGCCTTATTCAACATGGCTGGAAATGTGTCTGAGTGGACATCAACTGCCTTTCATGAAAACGCATACAGCTTCCTACATGATTTAAATCCTGACTTAAGACAAGATGCAGGTGAAGAGGATTCTGAATACAGCAAAAGAAAAGTTATCAGAGGGGGTTCTTGGAAAGATGTAGGGTTCTTCCTACAGACAGGAACTCGTCACTGGGAATTTCAAGATACAACGAAATCATACGTAGGCTTTAGGTCTGCACTTACCTTCTTAGGTAGATCTCTTAATGATTTCTAAAGATAAAACTGAAAGATGGAGGCTCATAAATCTTATGATTCTCCATCTTTTTTGTTTCCTTCAATTTTCAACCAAATCTTATTCAACAAAATTATCATTTAGCTTACATTAATGCTGTAACTTTTCGAACGAGCTGCGTTATATGTATATAGTCTAAGTATTGTTTTATTGTAACTAATTAATTACCAATATATTATCTAACATTCAAAATTGAATAAAAATGAGTTTTATAAAATCTAAGGGATTTAAGTATATCAAAAACTTAGTAATTGGTCTTGGTGCGGCTGTAGTACTTGTCGGAGCATTGGCTAAACTTTTATCTCACCCTTTAGCTGACATCATGTTGACTGTAGGGCTATTAACAGAAGCAGGTATCTTTGCCTTTTTAGGATTGATAGGTCCAGATCCTGATTACTACTGGAATAAATTATACCCTGGTCTTGATAACTATAACGCAAAAATCCAACCTTTAGCAGCAGGACCTGCTACTCAAGCAGAAGATTTACCTGGTCTTAATGGTCAAGTAGTAGAGCAGCAGTTAGGAGGAATGCTTACTGAGCTTCAAGGAATGTCTTCAAGCTTAGGATCTTTAAAAGCACTTCAAGAAGTTGACTTTTCTAGCACTGGAGATAATATTAAAACTATGGGTAACTTTTACTCAAAGATGAACGAAGCAATGGCTAACATTAGCGATTCTTTGGAAGATACTAAGAACTATAAGGATCAGTTAACTGCGTTGAACCAAAACTTAGGTTCTTTAAACTCAGTATATGGAAACATTCTGTCTGCTATGGGTAACATCAGAAGAGAAGGATAATCTTATTTCAGAACAAATCAAAAAATTAAAATAATATGTCAATTCCAAAGGAACCGCGTCAGTTGATGATCAACCTTATGTACTTGGTACTAACGGCGCTATTGGCTTTGAATGTTTCTGCTGAGGTTATGAACGCTTTTTTCGATTTAGATAAATCTTTGAAAGTATCTAATAAACTTACATCTGATGGTGTAAAGTCAACTAAAGAAGGAATACAGCCACTTTTAGATAAAAAGCCTAAATTGAAGGCACCTCTTAACGCAGGTATTGATGCTATCAACGAAGAAGTTGAAGGCTTCGTATCATATATAGATGAGGTTTATGTAAAGCTTGTTGATGGATCTGGAGATAACAACGGAGTTATCGATGAAGGTGATTATGTCAAAGGTAATATGGCTGCCGGTAAGCCATTAGGTAAGAAAAATAAGGATATCACAACTAGACTTCTTGTTTTGGGAGACCAAGCTACAGGCGAAGAGCCTTATGGTCCAATCATTGAAAATAAAGTTGCAGAGCTTAAAGCTAAGTTAATTGAAATCTACTCTAATACTATTAGAAATAAGGATGTAATGACTGAAGGTAAGCTTAAGAAAGATGAAGTAGAAAAGAAAATAGAAGCTATCATCGCTAGTATACCTCTTCAAGTGGAGACTGCTGAAGAAATCCTTGCTAAGTCAAAGGATGGAAAGCAAAAGACTTGGTCAGAGTACAAATTTAAGCAGATGCCATTGGCTGCTGTAATGCCTTCATTAACTAAGCTTCAGACAGATGCTAGAAATGCTCAAGGTACTATGGTAAATAAGCTTGCTGAATTGGTAGGTGGTAGAGAACTAAAGTTGAACAAATTCTTCCCAGTAATGAATGCCAAGAAAGGGTATGTAATTAAAGGAGAAAAGTTTGAAGCGGAAGTTGCTATTGGAGCCTTTTCAAGTGAATTTGCTAAGACTTCTACTATCTCTGTAAACGGTCAAAAAATCAAGTTGAATGCAGAAGGTAAAGGTACTTTCTCTGAAACAACTAATTCAACGGGTAAGAAAAAATTGAAATTGACTGCAAACGTTGTTAATCCATTATCTGGAGAAAAAATGTCTGGTAATTCAGAATTTGAATACGAAGTGGGTGTAAGATCTGCTTCTGTATCTGCTGATAAGATGAACGTTTTTTACATCGGTGTTGATAACCCTGTATCTGTATCTGTAGCAGGTGCGCCTTCTAACTCTGTTAAGGCAACTTGTTCAGGTTGTAACATGACTGGGTCAGGGGGTAAATTTAACGTTACTGTTTCTAAGCCAGGTGATATCACGGTTAATGTTACTGCTGCTGGTTTCCCAAGTACACCATTTAAGTTTAGAGGAAAGAGAATTCCTAATCCAGTTCCAGTATTGGGAGCAGGACCTAACAAGAATGGAGGTCTAATGGGTAATGGAGAATTCAAGGCTCAACAAGGTCTTGCTGCAATTCTTGAAGGTTTTGACTTCGATGCAAAATGCCAAATTCAAGGGTATGAGCTTACAAGAGTAGCAAAGCGTCAAGATCCAGTTTCTTCTACAAATCCAGGAGCTAGATATGGCGGAGATGCAAAGCGTCTTGTAAATGCGGCAAAACCAGGAGATACGTACTACTTTGATAAAGTAAAGTCAAGATGTCCAGGTGATTCTGCAGGTAGAAAGCTACCTTCAATCGTGTTTAAAATAAAATAGTTATCTTTATATAAGATAAGTCAAGAAATACCGTTTTTTATAGGATTACGGTACTTTAGGTAAATATAATATTATGATGAATTCAGTATTAAAATTTTCAATTGTTCTTTTTGCAATGTTTTTTGCTTTTGGGCAAGCTATTGCACAAGATCCTGAAGAGGATTTATTAAGAACAGAATCTAGCGCACCAGAAGACGATGATGCTCCTATTGATGGGATTGTTAAAAAGAGACTGGTAGAAGAAAGGGAAATACTTACGTATGAACCAATTCGTGAAGCTGACATATTTTGGGAAAAGAAAGTATGGCGTGTTATTGATATCAGAGAGAAGATGAATCTTCCTTTTGCATATCCAGAAATGCCTTTCTTTACTATTATTATGGACGCCGCTGTAAATGGTGAAATTGATACTTATAGTACTGAAGATGATAAGTTTACTTACAAGTTAGAGCCAGACGAAGTAGCCTCTATGGGTGCTTCAGTGGATACTGTAATCACATTCGATCCGGAAACGTACGAAGAAAACATTCAAGTTGTAAGAAATGATTTGAATCCTGAAGACGTTAAAAGATATCGTGTAAAAGAAATATGGTTCTTTGATGAAGAGTCATCTACTATGCAGGTTCGTATCTTAGGTATTGCACCGCTAAAGGATGTTACTGATGATAATGGTAACTTCAGATATGAGCAGCCTATGTTTTGGGTATACTATCCAAACGTTAGAGAACTATTAGCTAGACATAATGTATTTAATCCAGGAAACGATGCTTCTAATATTACTTGGGAGGATTTGATGGAAAGAAGACTATTTTCTAGTTATATCATGAAATCATCGAACGTATATGATAGAAGACTTCAAGATTACTTGACAGGTGTTGATTTACTTTTAGAAGCAGACAAGATCAAGAATGAGTTGTTCAACTTCGAACAAGATCTGTGGTCATACTAATTATATAGTTTGAGAAATAAAAAAAGCCAATCTGAGAAATCAGGTTGGCTTTTTTTATTGGACAGTACTCAAATTTTCTTTTGAAATCATTGAAGCTTATTATACCATTTGTAGTATAAAATGGCATGCAAGATTTTAGATAGGTATGCTCAAGGTCGAGGCGAAAAGCCTGCCTATGCCGGCAGGCAGGCGAAGAGACCTACCGCAGGTAGGTTGATTATTTGTATCAAAATATATGCGTCATGTTAAACTTCAAATGGTATTATAGCCCAACGCTACAC
>JALZVN010000310.1 GCA_023299965.1 Saprospiraceae bacterium
TTTTTTTTGCGATAGGGATAGACAGGAAGTGTGCTTGATTTGACTGTAGCGCAGCGGAATGTCAAATCAAGCACACTGTACGCAGTACCGGAGCAAAGCGGAGTCCGAAATAGCCCGGCTCTAGAATAAAAAAAGCCCACTCAAAATCTTTAATAGTAGATTCTGAGTGGGCTTTTTTATTTTAGAGATCGCCCTACTAAAGCTTAATAAACTTATCCATCTTAGATCCTTGCGCTGTAGCAATTTCTAAAATATAGGTTCCGTTCTCAAAGTTTTCAGCTTGTATATCAAACTCATTTTGACCACTGATGATATCAGCATCAAGTTGGTAAATCGCTCTACCTAATAAATCAAATACTCTGATGGTCGCATCTAAAGATTTCGTACTTGTAAAGTTGACATTCAATACCTGACTTACTGGATTTGGCGAAAGGCTGAGCAAACTCACTTCAGTCAAATCTTGTACGCTATTAACAATATTACACTCTAAACTCAGCACTTGAGTGGTAGCACAACCTAAAGCATTTTGAATAGTCAAGCTTAACGCTACGGTACCTTCTCCAGCCAAAATCTCTATTTGATCCGTACCAATATTGATAACCTCCCAAGTATTAGAAGCATCGTCCAAGACCCAATCCAACTCAAAATTAGCAGCGTTCACATCAAGCAAATCAACAGTAAATTGATCTCCACAAACTACATCCGATGGTGTGCTCAACTCAAAACTAGGTAGGGCATCTGTAACACGCACCTCGAAAGAAGTATGCACATCATTGCCACATTCATCAGTCACATTATAACTATATGTAACAATATAATCTTCGCAATCTTGATTGTCTAAAGTCGTCATCACTTGACTCACTGAAGAACAATTGTCACTCGCCTCTAATACCTCTGGTGCTACAAAATCAAGAAACGCTTCATAAGACATTTCTAAATCTTGAAGTAAATCAACCACTTCGGGCGCCTCATCATCAACAACTGTGATTTTCTGAGTCGCAATAGTTGCATTACCGCATGCATCTGTAGCAGTCCAAGTACGCAGATATATCTGATCACAAATATCTGCTTGTATCTCTTCGTTAAATGTCAATTCGATTTCAGAACAATTGTCTGTAAAATTAGGTACCTCCAGTGAGATGTCTTCTCCACATGTAAGCACTAATTCAGCTGTTACTGCATCTTGTAGTGTTGGAGATTCTGTATCAATAGGACTTTCTATTCTTTGTGAAATTACTGCCATATTTCCGCAATTATCCGTGGCAGTCCAAGTCCTAATAATCACATTGCGCTCAGTACAATTATCTGCATCTTCGATTGACTCTTCTAAGTAAATCTCAACATCTCTATCGCAGTTATCCGTCGCTAACACTAGCGCATCATCTGGCAGCTCTTCACCACATGTCAATATCACGTCTTGAAGATCCCTAATAAACACTGGCGCTTCATTATCTGAGAATAAAAAGGTCTGAGAAATATCACTTTGATTTCCTACCATATCTGTAGCCGTCCAAGTACGCACAAAATTTGCTGTATTTGCACATCCATTTTCTAAAAATGTATCTTCGAAAGTAAGCTCTACAGAACTGCAATTGTCAGCAACATTAGGCTCAAGAATAGTTAACTCTTCTCCACATGCTATCTGAAGAGTGCTAGCAGTTGTCAAACTAAGCGCTGGTGCTTCTTGATCTCTCACCATTATAGTTTGAGAAATTTTCGCTTGATTTCCACAATCATCTATTGCGGTCCAGGTTCTGCGTGTAATACTAATACAATCTATACAGGACGCTTCTGTCACCGTTTCATCTTCGAAAGAAAGACTTTGAACATTTGTACAGTCATCGGTCGCGAAGGCTCTATCAAAAGTAAACTCGTCGTTACAAGTTAGGATTTTTTCAGAAGCTAAGGATTCAAACAATGGCGCTTCAGCATCTACAGTTCTCTTTGTCTGTGTAAAGCTACTCACGTTACCACAAATATCTGTTGCAGTCCAAGTTCGCGTAAATTCTGGTAATCCAGTACAATTTTCTGTAAGTTGTCTATCTTCAATAACTACATCAACCTCGCCCATATTATCATAAATATTAGGAGTTGTAAAGTCTACTGTAAAACCACAATTCTCTTCAATCAAGAAAGTGTCCTCTTCAATAACCGGCGCCTCATTATCATCTATCGTTAAAGTCTGACTAGCCTGAGCTGCATTTCCACACAAATCAGAAACAGTCCACGTTCTCACAAGTCCACATGCTCCGTCCAAGGTAGAATCCTCAAAAGCAATATCTAAATGATTTATAGAGGTACAATTATCAACATAAGTCGGCGTACCGAAAACCATGTCATCAAGATTATCAATAGTAGCTGACTCTTGTACAAAGGTATACACTGGTGCCTCAGTATCTGCAAGTATTGTGATTCTCTGCTCGGCAGTAGATACATTGCCACAATCATCTATCCCTGTCCAGGTTCTCACCATTTCGCCGTTTTGGGTACAATCTCCTTGCAAGAATTCATCTTCAAATGTCAAGACTAAGTTTCCACATGCCGTAGTACAAACCGCTTCTCCAAAAGTCGTATCATCGCCACATTCCAATACTCTATCCTCAGGCACAAACTCAAATCTAGGTCCCGTGTAATCATCAGGCACCACCCAAGCAAGCGTAACCGCCGTAGCCGTATTACCACATGCGTCAGTCGCTGTCCATACTTTTGTGATATCGAATCCAAATCCATTATTACAATCCTCCATGACTGCAAATTCGTTCAAGGTTACTGTACAAGTCAACGAAGCCACATCGCAATTGTCCGTCACTGTCGGCTCCGGAATAATAACTTCTTCAGAACAAGTGAAAGTAAGATTGTTAGGTACATCCGTCAATACTGGAGGCTCGTTATCAGCAGGGACATCAAAAGTAACTGTCTCGGTAGTCGTATTGCCAGCTGGATCTATAGCAGTAACTTCGTATACAAAAGTATATCCCATATCGCAAGATCCAGTTTGAGATACTAGTGTCACGGTCACAGTAACCTCTCCACTATTATCTGTAACTACGATATCATCTAGATTAAGTACGCCATCACATCCAACTTCTGTAGGAATAGAAACAATAACGGGTGGAATGTTATCCACTTCTCCAAAGGTTACTGTCACAGTAGCGCTATTTCCACAAGCATCTGTAGCAGTATATGTTCTTATAATCTGACCTCCAATCATTTCATCCATAGTAGTGATGGTCACTTCACTGCATTCATCTTCAGCGATTGCCATTTCATCTAATGTAGTAGGTATAAAAGTGAAAACTGGAGGAGTATTATCTATTATATTTATTTCTAAAGTTTCAGTGGTTTCATTACCACAAGCATCCGTCACTGTGAATGTAACCATTATAGGAGCATCATGACACGTATCATCAAAATCCAATGGCATATAGTCATTGGTCACTGTAGTTCCTGTGCATTCATCAGATATCATTAGACCTCCATTATTCGCCAACCAAGCCTCAATAGCAGCCGCTGCATCTACACCACAAGTAAGATCCAAGTCTGAGCCTCCTGCAATAATAGGTGCCGTATTATCTTCAATAGTAAAGGTGGCTGTAGTACTTATCTGTTGACCACAATCGTCAGTAGCGGTAAACACAACCGTTGTACTAGCTTCATCACAATTATCATTGATAGTAGGTAGTGCTGGAATCTCAGGATCAGTAGTCCAAACGGTATTTCCGCAAGCTGTAACCATTGCACCAGCTTGATTATTTACAAAGTCATCAAAAGCACTCTCTGCATCATTTGTGCATTCTACAGTTACATCTGTAGCTGGAGTATCTAGTACAATGCCTAAATCATTCGTCACTCTAAATTCACCTGAAGTGGTTGCAGTATTTCCACAAATATCTGAAGCAATAAATTCTATTGTTAATCCATCTTCCTCATCACAAGAGATAAAGAATTCCGGATTGGCTGGATTGGTCGTAAACGTTACTGTCGAACAAAAGTCAATCGCAGTAGCCCCACCGTTATCTGCCAAATATACTTGGAAAATAGAATCCACGTTTTGAGAGCAAGAAACCCACTTATCTTGTGCTTCACCAGGTATTCTTGGTCCGTCTA
>JALZVN010000311.1 GCA_023299965.1 Saprospiraceae bacterium
TGTAATATTGATCTACCGATCAATGGTCTCTCGTCTATATTTTTCTTCGCTCTGAATTTTCGTCCCTTGATATCGGAGGCAAATAGAGCAGTGCGCCTACTATACATGGGATCCGATGCCAGCGGAATCCCCTCAGATTCTAAGTGTACTCTTATTTGGTGAGTTCTTCCAGTGAGTATTTCCACTTCAAGCACAGTGAAATCTTTGAATGATTCTAGTATCTTAAATTTGGTGATAGATTCTTTGCCTCGCTTATCGATACGCATTCTATCCTTATGATTTGGAGTAGGCGCTATCTTCTTGTCAATGGTGCCGGTCTCCTCAAAAGGACGCCCATCTACCACAGTGAGATAGAATTTTTGAATTTTTCTTTGCTCAAAAAGTTGGGAAAATTGCTTGTGTGCTTTAGCGTTTTTTGCAAATAGTAGAATACCACTAGTCTCTTTATCTAATCGATGCACGGTGAAGATTTCCTCAGCGGCACTATTGAGTAGTTTGAGCAGATTGGGTTTATCTGTACTATACCGATCAGGAAGGGTCAGCATACCCGCAGGCTTGTTAACTATGATGATATGATCATCTTCAAATACTATATCAAGTTTCTTCTTCAAAAGGAGCTTTTTAGCGCTTGCAAAAATACGCTAATAGTGATTACCGATTGTCATAAATGAGGTATAATTCTTACAAGATATCGATGATATTAATTAAGATATAGGGGAGTCAAAAGTAGATATTTGTCTTTTGGGGTCTACTCCAGTCCCGCGAAAAAGCGGTACGGAGTCGGGTCTTCCGTTCCTACCGACGAAAAAGTCGGTACCACTTCACCCCCTAGCCTCTAACGCGCTCTGCCCTGGCTACAAGCTATACGAGCTTTGTCGAGCTCCCAGACCTGCGGTCCTTCGCGATGTAGATTATGTGATACGGCACAAATGGGATGTTCTAGATGTAGGTTCTATTGATTGTATGAGGATTGGAATTTAACCTTGACTTGGCTATCAGATAGAGTATCTTATCTGGAGCTATTTAACAATGGTTCGGTAATAAATGCTAAATCACTGACTAGCAGTATATTATTAAAAGCACTTCAGTTACGCAATGCGCTGAAAATAAAGCAATTAAGTCAAAAGTGATTTAGTATTTTACAAAAATTACCGAACCATTTTTTAATTAAATTCGGAAAATTTCTTCTGTCCTTTGAGGTAGTAATGGGTGAGGATGCTTTTGGATATACGACCCGTTTCATTAGGTGTCGCTGCGCTTTGGAGGGATTGGATTAGCTTCCGTTTTTTTCTAAACTTTCCGAGTGCACCATAAAAGGACATATGTGCTTTGAAGACAGCAAAGAAGGCGCCCACTTGACCTTTAGCTAAAAATGACAAGGCAGCTACGCCATCTAAAATCATCCGTCTGATCAAAACTGATAGGAGCCGATTTGATGATTCATTTTTGAGAATCATCTGAAGACTATTTCTAAAATTCAAAAAGGTCTTTCTGGAGGATGCGTAAGACAAGGTACCTCCTCCAACATGATAAACAGTGGACAGCGGTTGGTACATAATTTTCTTACCCAGAGATTTAAAACGCCAACACAAGTCTATTTCTTCCATGTGTGCAAAGAAGTCTTTGTCGAATCCGCCAATGTCTATAAACTCCTCTGTGCGCAGGGCGATGGCTGCGCCAGATGCCCAGAATATTTCTGAGGATTCATTGTATTGATTTAGATCCTTTTCGAGACTTTGGAAAATGCGTCCTCGACAAAAAGGGTAGTAGAGTTTGTCTACGAATCCTCCTGCTGCCCCAGCATATTCAAAAAATTCTGGAGCCTTTTGGTCCATGATCTTAGGCTGAACTGCAGCGATGTTTTTGTCTTGTTCCAATAAATCAATTAATGGAGTGATCCAGTCTGCCTTGATTTCAATATCTGAATTGAGTAGGATGCAGTAGGGGGTATCTACTTGCTCTATGGCGAGATTGTAGCCCTGTGCAAAGCCATGATTTTCTTGTAAAGCGATGACGCGGACTTGGGGGTATTGCTCCTCTAGATAAGAGATAGACTCGTCTGTAGAGGCATTATCTGCAATCACTAACTCTGTATTATCAGGAAGAAAATTTATCCATGATTGGGCAAAGCGTTTGATAAAGTCTAGGCCATTGTAGTTCAGTACAAGTACGGTACACAAAGACGGCTTAGTTGATTTCAAATCGATTTAGATTATGCTTGAAGTATAGATACGGCAGATTGCTTATCTAGGTTTAATTGGTGGATCAAATCCTCCGTATTGGTGAATTCTATATCGTTTCTGATAAAATCAACTATCTCGACCTTTATCTCCTGGCCATAGATGTCTTCTTTAAAGTCAAAGATATTCACTTCTATGGTACGATTTGGAAGGTGCTTATAAGAAGGACGATCTCCAATGTATAACATAGAATGGTAAATCTTATTATTTACTGTTGTCTTGCTCGCGTAGATGCCATATTTAGGAACCAGCTTGAAGCTATTGGGTAGATAAATATTAGCCGTAGGGAAGCCAAGTGTATGCCCGATGTGTTCTCCGTGCTTAACTACCCCCGTCAATATATAGTGATATCCCAAGAGTGAATTGGCTTTCAAGATATTCCCTTCTCCAAGGAACTTTCTAATCTTGGTAGAACTGATGACAATATCACTAATCTGCTGAGCCGTTATTTCTTCTACTTTGTAGCCTCCCTTTTCTTGATGCCACTTGAGGAAGTTGATGTCTCCGCTTCTATTCAATCCAAACTTGTGGTCATGCCCTATGATGATTACGCCAGGATGAAATTTGTTGATCAGAAATTTTTCAATATACTCGTCAGCAGGTTGTTGCGAAAAGGCAACTGTAAAAGGAACAATAACTAAATGATCAATACCAAAATTGTCGAATAGGGCTATTTTCTCTGATGTAGAGTTGAGCAATTGTAGCGTCTTATCTTTTGGAAATACAACCTGCCTAGGATGTGGGTCAAAGGTGATGACTATAGACTCTGTATTTAACTGTTTAGCCTCGGACTTTATTTTTTCTATTAATTTTTGATGACCATAGTGGACACCATCAAAGGAACCAATGGTAATCACTGGTTTATTGAAAATGGGCAAACTGTCGAGTCCTAAATGTACCTTCATAACGGGAGCAAAAATAGGTATTGTTGGGGAATTGTTTATTTGTTTATGGGTTTATTTATGTTTTGGGATAGATGTTGATTTGATGATTCATGGATTTGTTTAGGTATAAGAAGTAGTTAGTTTTGATTTCTAAGTCACTGGATTCTAGTATTATATTCATTGTTTCATCATGTATTATTTGACGCTTTGGTGATTTTTGTAAAATGCTTCAATAATATTGGAATAAAATATTAATAATCAGCCGTATATGGGTGAGCGAGAGCTTTTGTCATTTTCTGCAAGTCTGTGATGTATCATTTTAAATAAGGTGCTTGCCGAAGGCAAGGCACATAGAGCACGGAGTGCGTCAGGACAAGTGGTGGTAGCGGTATCCCGATGCGGGCAGGTAGGGGCGAATTGCATTCGCCCGAGCATAGCAACGGGCAGGTAGGGGCGAATTGCATTTGCCCGAGCATTTGCCAATCGGGGTAGTAGCGGACGACGCGGTCCCGACGAAGAGACAAGGCTGCGCCGTAGTCTCTTGTACGGGATGGCCCCAAATACAACAGCAAACCATATTAGCCCTAATCCATTAACCTTTTGCCTTGATTATTGTTAGTTTTGCATATCAAATCATAGACAGTGGATACAGCACAGATATTAGAAAAATTGCAGGCAGTACCGGATCCTAAAACGGGGCGAGGTATCGTAGAGATGAATCGAGTACGGGATCTCGACGTGCAGGGAAATCGAATCAACTTTAGCTTGCATTTGCCGCAGTTAGAAGGGAATGAAAAGGGAGCTTTGAATATGGCCTGCCAGCAGGTATTGACGGAGGCATTTGGAGTGGTGGATGTGAATATTCACTTCGTAAATGTACAACACACTGGAGGAAGCGCACTCGAGCAAGCTTTGCCACAAGTGAAAAATATCATAGCTGTTGGTTCAGGTAAAGGAGGAGTAGGGAAGTCTACGGTGGCACTAAACCTTGCTATTGCGCTGCAGAAATCAGGAGCGAAAGTAGGGCTTATAGATGCGGATATCTATGGACCGTCTATCCCTACAATGATCGGAATGCCAACAGCAAAACCCAAAATAGAAACACTTTATGGGAAGCACAAAATCATTCCGATTGAGGCATTTGGCCTACAAGTAATGTCTGTAGGGTTTATCATAGAGCCAGAGGCGGCGATTGTATTGCGTGGACCTCGATTAGGGGGCATCGTCAAGCAATTTTTGAACGATGTGCTGTGGGGAGAGTTGGATTATTTGATATTGGATTTGCCTCCTGGGACGGGAGATATACAGTTGACGATCGTGCAAACAGTGGCAGTGACTGGAGCAATTATGGTGACAACTCCTCAAGAGGTAGCTGTCATAGATGCTGTGAAGGCAGGAAATATGTTTCGCTTGCCAAATGTGAATGTCCCCATCCTTGGAGTGGTAGAAAATATGAGCTGGTTTACACCTGCAGAGCTGCCTAACAACAAGTACTACTTGTTTGGAAAAGGTGGGGGTAAAAAGTTAGCAAAGCACATGAGTACGATGCTATTGGGTCAAATACCAATCGTAGAAGGGATAAGGTCGGCTGGCGACACCGGTAAACCTGCATTTTTGGATAATAATGAGATTATTAATCAAGCTTTTCATAACTTGTCGAAGAATATGACGGCTCAATTGGCTCTGAGACATGAAATGATGGCTCCCAGTCGTAAAGTCGAAATCAAAAGCTAGATTTAGCTAAAACGAAATAAATACACATGTCTCAACAAGAGAAAGACGATTTGCTCAAAAAAGTAGACCTTGCCCTTGAGGATCTGCGACCGCATCTCGCCGTAGATGGTGGCAATATCGAGGTAGTAGAGATTACAGATGAGTGCGTGGCTATGATCAAATGGTTAGGCAACTGTGAGGCGTGTAGTATGTCAGCGATGACTTTAAGAGCTGGTGTAGAAGAAACACTGCGCTCAAAAGTGCCACAAATCGTAGGTGTAAAACCTATCAACGGTTTCCAAAACTAAACATGTGAAGCGAGCGGATCTTGTAGACCAAATTTTTTCAAAGAAGACTTTTTTATGTGTAGGATTGGATGCGGATGTAAGCCGTATTCCAAAGCATCTTTTTGATGAGTATGAAGATCCTGTATTTGAATTTAATAAACGCATCATCGACGCGACTGCGGAA
>JALZVN010000312.1 GCA_023299965.1 Saprospiraceae bacterium
AAAAAGTAATACGTGCTTGATCGTATCGCAGAAGAAAATATAAATATAGCTGTATACAGCTGCCATAAATCATACTCATGCAAAAGTTCACAAGCTTATTTTTTCTACTCTTTATACCATTTTATTTGCTGTGTCAAACAGATGAGGAGAAGATAAATAAAATCGTCCAAGACGGGATATTCTTGCATGATAAACATGAATATCTCAAAGCTATCAAAAAGTATAAGGAAGCTTTCCATATTGACGCGAAATCTGCTTTGGCGCATTATGAATTAGCTTTGACGTATACAGAAATGAAAGATTATAATAATGCAGGGTATCATGCTAATAAAGTCATCAAACAAAAAGGGGACTATCTCATCCAAGCTTATATGGTGAAAGGGACTATTTTGGATGAAAAAGGGAATACCAAAAAATCTATTAAGTTATTCAAAAAAGCTCAGGAGAAAACAGATGGGCACTATTTACTAAACTACAATTTGGGTATTAATTACTTCAAATTAGGAAATCTAGAAAAAGCATCGGCACAATTTGTAGAAGCTATTCAGCGCAATAAAGTACATGCTAGCAGTCATTTATATTTGGCATTGGCGCAAAAAAGAAAGCAAGACATTGTGCCTTCCTTGTTACCTACCTTTTATTTTTTGCTACTAGAGCCAGAGTCTGAAAGAGCGACAAATGCGCATCGATTATTGGATGATAATCTCCATGGAAATGTGTCTTTGGATGCAGTAGATGATGCACAGATAAATATCACTGTAGACGATGATAAAAATAATAAATACGCTTCTATCGAGCTATTGATTGGTTTGAGTTCGGCTGCAAATCAAACTGAAGAAAATAAGTCCTTAAGCAAATCTGATCTTTTTATCAATAACACTAGATTGATTATGAGCAGCCTTGCTGGTCTACGGCTACCTGAAGATGATATTTGGACTACTTTATATATTCCATTTTTCGATCGACTAGAACGTAGCGACCATTTTGAAACGTACTGCTACTATATATTACAGACTAAAAATGCAAAAGCAGACGAATGGGTTGAAGGACATCAAACAGAAATAGAGGCTTTCTTTGTCTGGTTAAATGAAGGGTAGCTTAAAATCTTAGAAAGTGCATAAAGTTAGTATTATTGTACCTAGTGAAAGCAGTACAAATGTCACTCTTGCTGTGCTCATATAACGGTCTACAGAAATGATAATCAAATAAGTAATAATCATTCCCATCCCACCTATATGGAGTGATCCATATTCATTAGTAGGTAAGAGAAATACCAAGTTGATAAGCGCATTGTTTGTCCAAATGGCAAGGTATAAAGTGTAGCCTACCGCGGCAGCCAAGGTGCTTGATACAAGCTGTACAATGAACAAGAGGATACCCAAGGATAAAATTATAAAAGCGAATGGTACTACGAATAAGCCTGTGAATAAAAAGTTTACGGGTAGATGATGAAAGTAGTATAAGCCGATTGGAAAAGTAGCTATCTGAGCTGCGATACCAACGCTCGTTATTTGCCATAAATAGTCTGGAATCATCCATTTAAAGTAAAGTAAAGCATAAATTTTGGGATGCAAATAAACGATACCTGCGACGGCAGTAAAAGAAAGCTGAAAGCCTACGTCATAAATTAGATAAGGGTCATATACCAATAAAAGAATAGCTGCTGCCGCCAAGGTGTTGTATGTGTTCTTGTATTTTCGGATATAGACAGAAATAGTAATAAAGGAAAACATAATGCCTGCTCTTAATACAGAAGGGCTTCCTCCTGTAAGAAAAACAAAGAGCCATATGCCAAGTAGTGTAATTAAGATTTTAAGAACTACCCAAAATTTATTTCTAGTTTTAAATATATTCAGAAATGTAAATAGCATGGAAAATATAATGCCAACGTGCAGCCCAGATACGGCTAAAACATGCATAGCTCCGACAGTAGCAAATTTATTCTTGATTTCATCCGAAAGGAAATCCTTATTCCCTAGACATAGTGCTGCACCAACAGCGTATTCGTTCTCTGTTTTAAGATGCTTTTTTAGAATACCAAGTAGATGTTGTCTTTGTCTTAAAATGATATTGTACAGACCATCATATTTTTCAATCAGGGTCCAATCTTCTACCTGAGCAGTATGTGTTATACCCTTGCTCGCGTAGTATTTTTTAAAGTCAAAGCCAGATGTATGTTGTGAGCTAGCAATGGTGTCAAGTTTACCTCTTATGAGTATCATGTCTCCATATCCTAAGTTTTTGCTTAGTTTATCAATCTCTAGAAAGGCAATAGACTTACCACTCGTATTCTGTTTCTTTTCGTTCTGGATTAACCCTTGTAATGCAATCCTTACTTGTACTTTCTTATTGATTTTCGGTGTGGAGATTATCTTGCCAATGATTCTTCCTGTTTTGAAATTTTGGTTCTCAATATGTAGGGGATTATATAAACCTAAAAAGGCGCACGTGTGTAAACAACCCAAAAGGAAAAATAGACTTAGAGTTAAACTACTTGAATATTTTTGATGCTGTAGGTCTAATGCATTAAGGGAGAAAGGAATAAAAAATAGAAGGAGTAGCCCGATCAGCAGTAGTAAAATGTGTGGAGACAAAAGAGGGTAGTAGGAGTATATGACAATCCCTAGGCTAAAGCCTATTAAAGGTCGAACGAGTGGTGCCTCTTTCCAGTTCACTGTTGTTGATTAGATGCTTAGACAATTTGTTTATAGGCATCTAAAAATAAAAAAATCTATCGATAATTTATTACTAACGGGTAGAAATAAAAAGCAGTATTAAGACTTTAGTCTTAATACTGCTTTTTCTGATACAATTCTATGTTATCAATTGGAATGTGAAGTAAGCTTATATCACACCTAAATTCTTACCTACTTTTGTAAAGGCTTCAATCGCCTTGTCAATGTGATGTTCTTCATGTCCAGCAGATAGCTGTACTCTGATTCTCGCTTGTCCCTTTGCTACTACTGGATAGAAAAAACCAATTACATAAATACCTTCGTCCAATAACTGATTTGAAAAGTCTTGAGAAAGTTTCGCATCATATAGCATGATTGGCACGATAGGGCTATCTCCTTTGAGCATATCAAAACCAGCAGCTTCCATACCCGTTCTAAAGCGTATAGTATTTGATTCTAGCTTATCTCTAAGTGTCGTTGACCCTTCAAGAATGTCTAGTACTTTTATAGATGCGCCAACGATAGCAGGAGCCAGAGTATTGGAGAAGAGATAGGGTCTTGAGCGTTGACGCAAGATTCCTACAATCTCTTTACTAGCCGCGGTAAAACCTCCAGATGCACCTCCTAAGGCTTTTCCAAAAGTACCTGTGATGATGTCTACTCTACCCATTACATTATGGTATTCTGCAGACCCTCTACCGGTTTTACCGATGAATCCAGAGGCATGGCAATCATCTACCATGACCAATGCGTCATATTTCTTTGCTAGATCACAAATCTTGTCCAATAATGCAATGTCTCCATCCATGGAGAATACACCATCAGTAGCGATTAATCTACGTCTTGCATCCTTAGAAGCAATCAACTTCTCTTCTAAGTCAGCCATATCAGAATGTGCGTATCTATGACGCTGTGCTTTGCATAGACGGATACCATCTATGATAGAGGCATGATTAAGCGAATCTGAAATGATAGCATCTTCTTTTCCTAGTAGCGGTTCAAACAAGCCGCCATTTGCATCAAAAGCTGCTGCATAAAGAATAGCATCCTCTAATCCCACAAAGGCTGCAATCTTTGCTTCTAGCTCCTTGTGTATATCTTGTGTCCCACAGATAAATCGCACACTAGACATACCGAAACCGTGAGAATCGATAGTATCCTTAGCTGCTTGAATGATATCTGGATGAGATGAAAGTCCTAAATAATTATTTGCACAGAAGTTGAGCACTTCTATACCTTGATTTGTTTTAATCTCTGCAGCTTGTTGAGAAACTATGATTCGTTCCTTTTTGTATAAGCCTGCATCTTTGATTGAATCTAATTCTTGCTGAATAGCCGTATCTACTGTACTGTGCATTATTATGATTTTAATTTTTCTAAACTACTTATTTTTTTTTTTGACTGAACCCCAAGTTCGTTTAGATTTTGGATCATGTCAGCCACCATTTCCGTCAGCATAAATTTTGGTTTCCAATTCCAGTCTTTTCGCGCTGCAGAATCATCTAAACTATCTACCCAACTATCTGCTATTGCTTGTCTTTCATCTGGAGCATAGCTGATTTTAAAATTTGGGATATGTTTTTTGATCTCTTCACTTATTTCTTGTGGAGTAAAACTAGATCCTTCTAGATTATACGAGGTACGAATAGTGATATCTTCCACATCAGCTTGCATCAACATCATCGTAGCATTGACCACGTCGTCCATGTAGATCATAGGAAGCGCAGTGTCTGCATTCAAAAAGCAACTATACTCTTGATGTGCTATGGCCTCATGGAATATTTCCACTGCATAATCCGTCGTTCCGCCACCGGGTAAAGATTGATATCCAATAACACCGGGATAGCGCAATGAGCGAATATCCATCCCATATCGATTGCTATAATAGGCACTCCACTGTTCTCCGCTTACTTTACTCATCCCGTATATTGTACTTGGATTTAGCGCAGAATTTTGAGGTACCTTTTTCTTTTGTGCATCATTTCCAAAGACAGCAATACTGCTTGGGAAAAATATTTTTTTGATGTCTAGGGCACGACAGGCTTCTAGTACATTCAGATATCCATCTACATTTACCTCCCAGCACTTGATAGGCATTTTCTCTCCCGTAGCAGAAAGAATTGCAGCTAGGTGGTACACTTGAGTGATATTGTGTTTTTCTAAAGTTTCCTTTAATGCCTTTTTGTTGAGAATATCGAGATATTCAAAGTTTTTATAATATTCAGTGGGCTCTTTGATGTCAGATAATATCACATTATCTGCACCAAATTTTGAGATCAAAGTATTGGCAATTACTGTTCCTAGTTGACCATTTGATCCCGTTATAAGCGTCTTTTGTGGACTCATGCTAGCGATTTGATTTCGGAGTGAAAGTAATCAAATTATTATTCTATTTCGAATACAAAACCAAAATATCATAGACTTCTCTAGAGGATTTTTATGAAGTAGACGGATAGATTAACCTATAGATTTAGAACTGATAGGTAATTCATTGAGCATCACATAGCTACGGTCTTCAAAGTCAATTTGCGCACAATATGTATGCAATCCATTTGTTATTACCAAAAAAGGAGCTTTAACCTCTAAGTTATAAGCGGCTACTTGATCAAAGGTTTGCTGTTTGAGTTCTATAGTAGGGGCTTTGCACTCTATCAAAATAGAGGCATCTCCTTGAGAGTCAAACACAACTATATCAAAACGTCTACTCAGACCATTGACCACAATGCTTCTCTCTATATTGATGATGCCTTTTGCATAATTGCCTTCATGTATCAAATATTGTATCATGAGTTGACGTACCAGTTCTTCGGGAGTACTGACCAAGAAACGTCTTCGGATATGGCAAAAGATATGGCGTCCATCCGGTGTATCAGAAAAACTCATTTCGTTTTTCCATTGCATCAAGTCAAGTTCCAATTTCATACTTAGCTCACTAAGAAGTCTTCCAGGTTTTGCACATCTCCTAATACTGTTCTTCCTTTCGGATTTACAGCTAAGGTAGCAGCGGCGTTTACAGGATCATGTTCAAAAAGTATCAGTGCTTTCTCTTGTAAAACACGATCATGAAAAGTCTTTTTTTCCTTGATGCTTACTAATGGATCTATGTCATAGCTCATCACATAAGGTAGTCCTACATGAAAAGCTGAAGGCATGAGATCAGCCACATATTTCAAGTGTTTTTCCTCAGTATTGATATGTAGCCCCATCATAGCATGCGTATGCCCATAGTATAACTGGACGTCTATTCCAGGAATCCAGTTAAATGCTTGAGTTTCATGTTTGACATTTAGGAAGTTAAGGACGCCTAGATTTTTCAACTCCACGAAATTCTCTTTCAAGAAAGAAGCGCGTTCTCTAGGATTAGGATCCATCGCCCACTTATAGTGTAACTCATTTGTATGATAGGTTGCATTTGGAAAAGTAGGGTAGAGCTCACCTTTTTCAGTCTTGCTTATTGCGCCACCTACATGGTCGAAATGTAAATGAGTCAAAAATACATCTGTGATATCTTCTGCTTTTAGACTACTCTCCGTAAGAGACGAGATCAAGTCATAGTCTCCATGCGGCTCGAAGTGAGACCTGAATTTTGCATCTTGCTTATCACCCATGCCAGTATCTACTAGTATTTTTCTGTCTCCGGTTTCTATGAGCAAGCATCGCATTGACCAGGTACACATATTATTCTCATCACTAGGATTGAGTTTGTTCCACATTCGTTTTGGTACGACACCAAACATGGCGCCTCCATCTAGTTTGAATAGACCAGCGTGTATAAAACTTACTTTCATTAGAATCCTATTTTTTGAGAATTATCTTGGAGATTTGCTTTAGTATTTGCCATCCATAAAGCCGTGTAGGCTGCCTCAATACCCTTATTTCCATGCTTTCCACCCGATCTATCTTTTGCTTGTTGCTCATCATTGGGAGTCAAGAGTCCGAAGATACAAGGCACACCAGAAGCAACTCCAAGTGTCGTAAGTCCTTGAGCGACAGATTGATTGATGTATTCATTATGACTGGTCTCTCCCTTAATCACACAGCCAATGCAAATTACAGCATCTAAGGAATATCGCTTTAGCAACATTTTGGCTCCAACCGTTAACTCAAAAGCGCCAGGGACGTCGATTCTGTGGATATTTTTGCTTGCTACTTTAGCCGCTTCCAGGGTTTGGATACATCCTTCTGCCAGTGCAGAAGTAATCTCGGTATTCCATTCGGATACTACGACTCCAATTTTATTTCCACTTGCGTCAGGGAGTCCTCTAGGACCTATTTCGGATAGATTTTTTAATTCACTTGCCATACCACAAATATAGGTATGGTACTTTTATAAACCTCTGAATTAGGATAAAATCAAGTTTATTTTCTGAGGTATCTTGGTAAGATTTCGTTTTTAGCCGACGAACTGGACTTATAAAAGGATTCTGTATTTAAAATTGAAGGATATCACGATTTCTTGTCCAGACAGCCTTTTGTAATTGATTAGAAGATTTTAAAGAAAGCGGCAGAGATACGAGAGATAAGGTTAGACCACCCAACAAAAGACCTGCTCTGAGATCATTATTTTCTGTAGCTAGTGCGCTGACTGCCAAACCTAGCCCTGCTAATGAAGTCGCAATACCCCAGTTTCTCACTTTTTTGAATTTTTGCCACTCGGCTGTAGCATGCTCGCTGACTTGCATTTCTGGAGCTAGCTTTCCTCCAAGCAGTCCAATAGGATAGGCGACATCATTCTTTACAAATTTGCTTCCTTTGAGATAAATACTTTGCATCTTATAGGTACTATAAGCTGATTGAGCAAAGGATATATTGATCATAATCAGGCAGGCAATAATTGTGAGTGGACTTTTCATGTGGTTTTAAATTTTAGACGGTATTAGTTGACTTTAAAACAATTAAACTTTATCGTTATTGCTGCTTAAAAGTTAAACTCCAATTTTTAACAATCGTTAAGCCCAAGATTCAACTAGCTAATTTTGTGTATCATCAATAGCGTCTAGTTGGGTATTCATGATATACCCAAACAAAAAAAGACCGCACAATAGTGCAGCCTTTTATTATTTTATCTAAAAGTACCTAAGCTTACTTTCCAGCTACGGCACTCACTCTTCCAATTAGCTTGTCTACCTCGGCTCCTGCCGCAGATGTTGGGTATTGAGTCTTAATCTTTTCAAAAGTTTTTAAAGCCTCACCAAATTTTTGTTGCTTCTCATAAGCCATTCCAAGTTTCTTTAGATATTGAGAAGTCAAAAATTCATTATCACTATTAGAGGCACTTTTATAGTAAGAAATAGCTTGATCAAAATCACCTAGTTCAGAGTACGCATCTCCAAGAGTACCATTTTTCATGATCGGCATAGCCTCGCCTCTTGCAGAGAAGTCCTTTAAGTATTCAACCGCCTTATTAAAATCTCCTAAATGCAAATAAGAAACTCCGGCATAGTAATTAGCTAAGTTTCCTGCAGGAGTTCCACTATAATCACTTATAATAGACAAAAACCCAGGATGACCGCCACCTGGGCTAGTCAATGCTGCTGAGAATGAATCCCTTTCAAATTGGTACTGAGCTTGGTTCATTATTGCTGCAGCTTGAGCCATTTTGGGCTTTCTGATCAAGTTCTGATAAGCGAAGAATAAAACCACCAATACGGCTAATCCCAAGAGGACACCGACTATGGTTTTTTGGTTTTCTTCAAACCAATCCGTGCTACCTTTGGTAGCTTCAATTTTGTCAACCAGTAATTCTTCTGCTTCGTTAGCTGGATTTTCCGTATTTTCTACTCCAAATCTTCTCTTTGCCATGTATCAATTTTTGAATTTATGTGCCTAATTTTATTCGTTTTTTTCACATAAAAGTTCTCTAAAACGGCGCAAAAATACATATTCTTATCATACAATGCACATCTTTGAACGATTTCTTGGTCTTCCACTGCACTTCAAAGTGAATAATTTACACGAATAAACAAGCCTCACTCACATTTACTTCTCTTA
>JALZVN010000313.1 GCA_023299965.1 Saprospiraceae bacterium
AGCGTATCCGTATAGTTAAATGTTCGATGCTTGAACGCTGCAAATCTTTGCCGATCTGCCTCTGTATGATGCAAGATGAAGTGATGCGGTCTGCCATCCATGAGTTCGATAAGCTCCATGGATTTGTTAATAATGGTCACGCGCTGTCCCCAGGCCAACATAGCCGACCAAAAACCCATAATCTCTATATCCTGTGGATGGGTAAATAAATGGGGTATACTGATAGGATCAGCGGGTATAAAATCAGGGTGATTGTACTTCTCCACCAATCCATCAAAGTATATTTTTAAATCTGACACGTGTTTCATATTAATGGTTCGGTAATTTTTATAAGATTAAATCAGCCTTAGACTACAATAATTATTTTTCGCGTATTTCGCAGGAACAGATTTCTCTATAACTTTATAGAAATCAGCCATTTAGAATTCATTTCCAAAGCCTTGTTTAGTCATTTGGTCAAGCAGTACTCTACAGAAAATACTTGCCAAATGACTCCTGTTGGCAATTTCCATTTTAGAGAAAGTAAAATACAATGATTTATAAACTATTGCAGTTATGTTTTATATATTTGACCTACACTCTGTCCTACATAAGATTTATGACCGCAACATTAACTTATACCGCCTTCTTAGCTATTATCTATATAGCCCGTAAAATGGACTCTACCACGTAGTTTCTTCCCTTTAATTTTCTTTCTATCAATTAGTTGCCAACATTTTGAACCGTAAATGGGATAAGCTGTATATTTGCGTATGTTAACAAAGTACCTCATCCTAGCGGCAGTCATCTATGGAATATATAGACTAAGCATTGCCAACAAGATCAGCTCTACTCCTATTGATCAAGAAAAAGAGGGTGACGAATACACCGATTATGAAGAAGTCGAATAATATTGGTGCCTGGGTACTAGAAAAGAACAATCAATTTATCGCATTCAATAAACCGTCTGGAATTCCTGTACAGGATGACAAGACGGGCGACACCAGTTTACTTAGACTCGCTGAGATCTACACCAAAAAGAAACTATTTCTATGCAATCGTATAGATCGCCCAGCTAGTGGTATAGTACTTTTTGCCAAGAACAAAACTAGTCTTGAAGTCATCAACAAGCAATTTCAATTTAGAACCATAGACAAGACCTATCTTTGTGTGGTGGAAGCTAAGCCTCCTAAAGCGTCGGACACGCTTATCAACTGGATGGAAAAGAATGGTAAAGTCAATAAGTCTTTTATCGTTCCAGAAAAAACCGATAGAGCCACGGAGGCTAAATTATCTTACAAACTCTTAGGAAGTAGTGAAAGGTATCACTTGGTAGAGATACAATTGCATACTGGCAAGCATCATCAGATAAGATGTCAAATGTCAAGTCTTGGAAGCTTCATCAAAGGAGATGTGAAATATGGTGCTAGACGTGGCAACAAGGACAAGTCTATACATCTGCACGCATGGAAGACCATCGTCACTCATCCTATCTCCAATAAAAAGATTGCTTTAGAAGCGCCCATTCCAGAGGAGAATTTGTGGTCCTACTTCGTTGACGAGGTGCTCAAATAAAATATACAGAAATCTTAAAGGCTAAATCTCTCCAGCTTGTAATTTTTGGATAAGCTCCTCGGTAGTAGAATAGTCTTCCCCACTTTCTTTAGCTAGGGCGATTGCCTTTTGAGCCGTTTTTATAGCCTTCCCCGTTTTTCCTAATTTAGAATATAGGGCTGCTAATGTATCCGTATTGTAGTAGCCATTATCTAGCTTGATAGACTGCTTCGCCAACTTAGTAGCGCCTTTCAGCAATTTAGCATCGTCGATAACTTGATACATCGTCCATGCTGCATCGTTAAGTTCATCTGGATCTTGAGTAGGGTAATTTTTGAAGTGATCAATGGCCGCTTTACCAAAACCTTCTCTATCTCCACGCTCTCGCGTATAGGTCATTCTATATGCAGATGTCATTTTTGCCGCACGGCTAGGATATGCTTTTTGAAATAGTGCGCCCACCTCATCCATACTTAGGTTTGCACTCTGATCACCAATCTTAGTAAAGATAACTCCTTGGATCTTCCCTTCTACTTCACCCTTCCCATACTGCTCTACAAACTTCTCTTTGTTTGCCATCAGGTATTCAAACATCTCAGAGTCTGCATCTTCTGCCATATTGAAAATCAATGAAAGGTTATCCGGTTCACTCCAATCAGATTGCGTCTTCAAGTACTCTTCTGCCACAGGCAAATGCGTACCATCCATGGCCATAGATTTTGATTTGAGATAGGTCTTTAAAAATCCAGGATCTCTTTCTCCTGCTTCGTACTTAGCATCCATAGCCGCTAAACTTTGACTTGGATCAGTAGCTTGCTTCCCTTCTTCGATGAGTTGATCTACCGTTTGATAGCCTGCAACTCTATGTACAAGACTCCCAAAGCCATCCACAAATAATAAGGTAGGATATACAAATACGTTATAGTTATTGCCTATTTGAGGTCCTTTCCCTTTTTCCATATCTACCTTTACACTGATAAAATTATCATTGTAATATTTACCTACTTTCTTAGAAGTAAATACTTGCTTAGACATTTTTTTGCAAGGGCCACACCAATCTGTATAGGCATCAACGAAAACAATCTTTTCTTCCTCCTTCGCTTGATCCAAGACTTGATCCCATTCTTGTGTAGAAAAATCTATTCCTTGAGCAGATAGTGTAATGCTACCAAGCATTACAGAAAGTATTATTATTAATAGGTATTTCATATTTG
>JALZVN010000314.1 GCA_023299965.1 Saprospiraceae bacterium
CCCTGTATATAGCGTACACTTATCTGATGGTGTGAGGTGTCAGCGACTACCTTGCCATTGTGATAAATAATAATCTGAGGCGACTGATGAATGACTCCTGTAAACGTAGCTATCTCGTTAGAAACGCTTCTATAACTTAATAAATCTAGGTAGTGCAAGTCAGCCTGATCAGCTAATGGTGTCCAATCTTCCTGCAAGCCTGCCTTCGCTCTAGCGCTTATACCACAGCTAGTGCTATCCTTAAAGATGATTTGTGGCTTGTCGTATGACGCCTTAACAATTGTGTCTAGTTGATCTGTATCGTTAAGCATAATCCATTTGCTAGGAAAGGAATTTACGCTTCTATTAAATAGTCCCATATTAATTATTAATCGTTTTGAAATTGAATTAGTTCAAATAAAATGACTTTTTGTGATAAACTATTGTAAATCGAGAGACTTATCGTTGCTAATAGCAAATAATCCTAAAAAGGTCAATATCCCATTGAGTAAAATGATTAGAAAACCTAGTGAAAACTCAGTATCGAATAGCAGAGGAATGAAGAGGTCATTTTCATTGAGAAAGTAGGATAATACGGGAGATAGAAGGCAAATAGGAATAACTAAGGCGTTGTTTATTTGACGCTTAGTAAGGATCCCAAAAGAGAATAAGCCTAATAGTGGGCCATAGGTATAGCCCGCAATCTTGAAAAGGTCATTGATAATAGCATCGTTGCTGATCGCATGAAATAGTATAATGACTACAAATAAGGTCGCTGAAAAGCCTAGGTGAACTAAGCGTCTGGTCTTCTTATTGTTTGGGTTGTCTTTGTCTTTTTCAAAGCCTAAAAAGTCAACACAAAAAGAGGTGGTTAGAGAGGTCAATGCGGAGTCTGCACTGGAGTAGGCGGCTGCGATTATTCCTAAAATAAAGGCTATACCAGCTACCGGACTTAGATGTTGTAAGGCTATTACTGGATAAAGTAAGTCTGTTTTGAGGCTCACGTCACCTGCTGCATTGGTAGCCGTGGGTATTTCTAAACCAATTTGGGCCCCATAGATATACAGCAGTGCCCCTAAACCAAGGAATAGCATATTGACAAATATTAAAATAGTCGCAAAGGTGATCATATTGATCTTTGCTTCTTTAAGATTTCTACAGGATAGATTCTTTTGCATCATGTCCTGATCCAGCCCAGTCATCACGATAGTAATCAAGGCACCACTAATAAACTGCTTGAAGAAGTTGTTGGGATCGCTCCATCCATTCTCAAAGAAGAAAATCTGTCCATATTGACTACTAGAAATATTGCTAATCACTTCTCCAAGGCTTTGCCCCATCTTGTCTGAGATGGCGTACACGGTGAAAGCAGCTGCACCTAGCATAAAAAGTGTTTGTAGTGTATCTGTGATGACAATGGTCTTAATCCCTCCTCTGTAAGTATATAGCCAAATTAAGGCTATGGTGACCCCTACTGTCAGCCAAAAAGGAATGCTAATCTGAGTCATATTGCAAACCGTCTGGAAGACAATGGCGACTAGATATAATCTGAAAGAGGCTCCTATAATACGGGATAAGAGGAAATAGGCTGCTCCTATCTTATAGGCATTGGTGCCGAAGCGCTGCTCCAAGTAAGTGTATATACTGGTAAGTTGAAGTCTATAATATAAAGGAAGTAAGACTAAGGATATCACTACATACCCTAGGAAGTATCCAAAGACCATTTGCATATAGGAAAAGGCAATATTGCTCTTGTAAGCTGCTTTTCCGGTGATGCTTGAGTATACTTCTGGGAATGCTCCCACTGCCCCTGGTATAGATATAAAGGTGACCCCTGAAAGAGAAGCTCCTATCATCCCAAAGGCAACTAAATACCATTTAGAATTTCTATTGGCTGTGAAAAAAGCATCTTGGTCGGCATCTTTACCAGTGATGTAAGAAATAAAGAATAGACCCAAGAAGTAGAGTCCTATCACAGTAAAAATCAAAGAGGCACTTAACCCAGTCATATTGCTATATTGAGTAGCTTTAAATTAGAAATGCAAGATAGTATAATCTCCTTGCTTTAAGGGAGCCTTTTATGATTGAACTTTGGGACCGAAGCTTAAATCTCCTGCGTCGCCTAAGCCTGGTACGATATATGATTTGGCTGTCAATTCTTCGTCTATTGCGCCAGTCCAAATGGTAGCTTTACTATATATGCGCCTAATGTAATCCAAACCTGGTCGAGAAGCAATAGCAGTCACTACGTGGATTTTTTTAGGCGTTCCATGTTCAAGTAGACTTTTGAGCGCTGCATCAATAGATGCACCTGTAGCCAACATTGGATCACATATTACGATTGTAGCGTCTTGAAGGTCTGGACAAGAAACATTTTGTAAATTGATGTCAAAGGAACCATCCTTATGATGCCTTCTGTAGGCAGATACAAAGGCACTGTCTGCTTGATCAAAATAATGTAGCATACCATTGTGCATAGGCATACCTGCTCGTAGAATGTTAGCTACTATAATTCTATCTATACAAGTTTGTACTTTGGCGATGCCTAATGGAGTTTCGGTTTCTGTTTCTTTGTACGCTAAGGTGCGGCTAATCTCATAAGCAAATACTTCAGCAATTCGCTCTAGATTTCTGCGGAAACGCATTCTGTCCTTTTGGATATGCACATCTCTTAACTCTGCTACAAATCGAGAGACTACGGAATTGGTATTTTGAAAATTGTGGACCATCTGCTTTGATTTTACCAACTAGGAAAGTGAAAATAAAGGCGCTATTATATAGGGTCAATAACGAGCGTAAGATAACATTTCTTCAAATACTTTTTCCCACCCTTGCCATTGATGATCGAAGGAGCTGTTGTGCCAAATAGGGATACAGCTACCTCCGTATTTCTTACAAGTATCTATGATTTTTCGGACTTCTTTACTGGCTAATTCAGGGTCGTATTGAAGATAGTTTTTTAATGTCACATCCATGATTTGAAATGGGTGGATGATCAATGAAGTCTGTACCTCTTTTTCTAAATCGTACCAAGGTGTGGGTATGGAGAGCCCATTTCTAAACCCTAGTCTATCTGGATATCCCATACTGTAGTCAGCATGAATGTTTTGTGCTAGTAATCGGCGATAGGTCTCGGGGAATTTTAACCTCACATAATGTTGCCTACTATGTGTAATCGGTTTATCTACGATACTGTGGAGGGTGTTCAGTTCTGCTTCTAAGTATTGTTCGGAGTAGTAGGATGGATGGATGCCCACTTTATTTTTCTGGCTAACCTTTTTGATGAGCGCCATGAAGTTCTGATTTGCCGGAGAGGTGTTTTTGTCATATTCGCTATGTTTGGCTACTAAGAAGAAGTAAATGGGTTTTAGTCCATGTTGCTGGCATTGTCTGGACAAATACTCGAAAGTATCGAAGGGATCTTTGGTGCTGCCATTTATAGTGTTCCATCTTTTTTGGACATCCGTGAGATTTAATTGCAGTAAACTTTTAAGACTTGCGCCAATCATGCGATACCATCCCTTTTCTTTGTATGACCATGCCATATCGATATCAAAGGTGGGGGTGAATGAGTAGGTTGGTACTATACATTTTAGGTTAGGAAATTTTTCTACAAGCGCATCTTTTAGCATATGTGCCCATATTTGGACAATGGGTATATCTAATACTTTTAAGTCATTTTGTATGGATGCATGGGCTGGAAAACGCTGATGCGCGTCAAGTTGTTGACTATTGTATTCTTCGTACCTACTAATTATATAAAAAGATGCAGCTAATAGATCAAAGGGGAGATCTCCACCTTGGGTAAGGAAAAGAAGAGGGAAGTTGCCTTTCTTATCAAATGAAGGTTGGTGAGCCTTTATTTCGGTTTCAAACAAAAGTTCATCCGGTACAATATGTAGAGAATTTTCTATCTTTAGATGGCTATAGTTGATTTTTGGACCCTTTATTTGTTCAAAATCCTCTTGATCAGGGGAGTATTCTAGATCCAGCCCAAGCAATAACTCAAAAACTACATAGTTAACAAACTGTAGTCTTGGGGATATCCTACTCGTATGTATTGTTAGAAGGTCTTTTCTATGCAAAAGCAGATATTTGGATAGTTACGTGCCGTCGAAACCAAGATTTATTTATTGCGTTCGATTATAAAAAGGTGTAGCACGAATTTTATTGCTGACGCAGTAATTATATGCTATAATCCTCCAATTTATTAAAAAATCCTAGTAAGATATTGATAATGGGTGATAAAAAGCTTAAAAATAAGCAGATTGAGATTGGTGAAATTAGTGCTATTCGTGAAATTTTAATGGGAGATAAGCTATCTGAGTTTGAACACAGATTGAACTTTCTGGAAAACGAAGTAGTGATAATGAGGTCAGAAATAGACCACTCTATAAAGGACTTAAAACATGTTATAAAGCAAAATGGAAAGAACTTAAGGGGAGAATTACTCAGAAAAATTGTAGATTTAGAGAATAGGTTGGTCAAAGGACAGGATAAAACTGCTCAAAGACTTAAGAAAGATAGATTAGATCAAGCTCAAAATCTGTCGAAGTTATTCTTAAAAATAGGTAAGGAGATAAAACCTAAATAGATTGAATAGATCGAATGACTCAAGGGACGAATAGAATAAAGACTGCTGATGACATTGCCTTGGAAAAGTTGAAAGATATTCTTCTAAGAAATGACCGTAAGGAATTGGATGAAATACGTTCTATTCTTAACGATCAAAACAAGTTGGCGGAAAAGGTTAATCCCATCCTGCGTGAACATTTTCAATTTTTAAAGGATAATTTTTCCTCTGATTATGAGACCATTATCAATGATTTGGTTGATAAGAAACTCAAGCAAAGTGAAAAAGAATTACTTGATTTGATTTACCCTTCTTTAGGGAAGATGATTAGTAAATATGTTACTCTACAAATGTCATCACTGAAAGAGAGCATTGAGGAGTCTGTAAAATCAAGTTTTTCATTTACTAGGTCATTTACATCCTTTTTTACTGGTGTGAAGGAAAGTGAGTTGATCATAAAAGATGCTGTAGTGTCTACCATAGAAGAGGTATATGTAATCCAACGAGATTCAGGATTACTTATAGGTAGTGCATCTAAGAATAACTCAATGGATGACGAGGTGATTGCAGGCATGTTGACGGCCATTAAATCTTTTGTAGAGGATGCTTTTAATACGGAATCTCAAGATTTAGAGGTGATAGAATATGGAAGCTACAAACTTGTGATTCGTTCTTATTATTCCTTTTATATAGCAATGGCTATCAGCGGAGCGATGAGTACAAACGAGCAAGTAGAAGTGCAAGAGCGGATAGATACATTCGCAAGTTATAAAATGAAATTATTTAAGGGTAGATTTGATAGTTCTAAGTATGAGATATCAAAACAATTAGAGCAAGATTTTATTGATTTATAGAAAGTTTATCTTATAATTAAACATTTTTAGAATCGGATAATATAGAAAGACAAATGATAAGTAAGAAAGTTATATTAACTGGAAGTTTCGGAGTTGGTAAAACATCTTTGTTCAATCAGTTTGTCCATCAAAAATTTAGCGATAAATATCTTACTACCATCGGTGTCAAAGTCAATAAGAAAGCCGTAGAGGTAGCTGGAGAAGAAGTGTCTCTACTAGTTTGGGATATTGCGGGAGAAGTTACTCAAGATAAAGTGCCTACTTCATATTTTTTAGGAGCAAGTGGTATTTTGTATGTGGTTGATCTTTCTCGTCCATTGACCTTTAAAAACTCGGAAGAGGATATCAAGTACTTGAAGGAACTCTTGCCCGGTGCTATTATCAAGATAGTTGGTAACAAAAAGGACCTTTTGTCTGA
>JALZVN010000315.1 GCA_023299965.1 Saprospiraceae bacterium
TTACCTATTGCTGGAGAACTAATCCATCCTAGCCAAAGAGGAGACATCACCTTTGATGCCTTCTTTAGCAACACTATGTTTCACGAAGTAGCGCATGGTCTGGGCATCAAGAATACCATAGATGGAAAAGGCACGGTTCGAAAATCTCTTAAGGAACACGCCTCTGCCATCGAAGAAGGTAAGGCAGATATCCTAGGGCTTTATATGATCAATCAACTGCACGCTTCTGGAGAGATCAAAGGAGAATTAAAAAACTACTATACTACTTTCATGGCGAGTATCTTCCGCTCAGTTAGATTTGGAGCAAGTAGTGCACATGGAAAAGCGAATATGATCCGTTTCAACTACTTCAAGGAGATGGGTGCTTTTGTAAAAGATAAAGAAACGAACACCTATAAAATCAACATGGATAAATTTGCCGAAGCGACTCAGAAGGTAGCAGAAATCATTTTGACTATGCAAGGAGATGGAGACTACGCTAGAGCCTCCAAAGTGGTCGCTGAAAAAGGCGTGATAGATAGTGGTCTGCAGGCTGATTTGGATAGACTAACTAAGCAAGGAATTCCTGTGGATGTGGTGTTTCAGCAGGGTGTGGATGTGTTGGGGCTTTAGGGGCCGTTGGCCCAGGTGCTAGCGGTTAGGTGCTAGCGGTTAGGTGCTAGGTGATCGTTCTAATACCATTTGAAATTTAAAATGACGCATATATTTTGATACAAATAATCCAGTAGATAAAAATCTAAAAAAGCACAATTCCTAATAGTTGGGAATTTTGCTTTTCACTTTCTATCTTTAGATTAAGCCGGTTTATTTAGAAATCGATGAAAAAAAATATTTTGAATATAAAAAAGAACCCTCCCAAGGAACTAGAAAGAAAAGTATCTAAAAAATATCAAGATGTTAAAATCTCATACAAGGAAGTCTACTATTTAGATTCTGAGGTTGATGAAAAAACGGGAATAGTGATAAAAGAAAAGCAAGTACCGTACTATACCAAAGACCAAGTTACTCGCAATTTAAAGTCACTAAAAAGCGCCTACCTAATTGCTAAGGGTGCAGCCTCGCCCGAAGAAATTATTAGCTTCAGAAAAAAATATAAGATTGCTGCATCTGTTCTGAGTATAATATTGGGATTTAGTAAAAATACTATTTCAAATATTGAGAATGAGGGGGTAACATCTTTACCCAGTGGACGGCTAATTAAATTATGCTTGTCAGATATGACTATCCTTTCTAACTATATAAAAACTTGTTCTGCTATTGATCCCGCTAAGAAAAATGAACTTATTGAAAAACTATCCACCTAAATGTATCAATACCTTTTGATCAAATCCTCTAACACACAGCCCTAACGGATCAAGACTAAGCGACGTATGAGCGATAGCAAAATATGGCCGCTTTAGCCCTTGTTAGTGATAGCGGACCCTTTTATGGATAGTGTTAATTAATGGCGAACTTTTTGTATATATTTTACGTTTTGCACTATATGTGTGCTACACGACAAAAACATATATAACATTAACCAATATGTTATCAAATAAAGAACTTTTCCTTAATTGGATTAAAGATAAGGACTTGCCTGCTAATGAGTTAGATCATGAAGTTGCTAAGTCTCAAAATCTTAAATTCAATAATCATGCAGAAAATGCTGATACAAAAGAATTTGTTTTTGAAGACAAACTGGTCTCATCTTTCGATTTAGTATTAAAAGCTTCTTAGTACTATAAATTCATGCGTAATTTATCAGAAATCTCCAATTTCATAGACGAAATTGAAGAAAGACACAATATATCTAAAAGGATTGATGAGATCAATCGTATTTTAGAAGTTTTTCGAGAAAAGTACTTAGCTGACTTCAACACACATATAGAATATATTCCTAATGCAGCTGTGGTAATCACTTATTTTTACTTCTTTAAAATGGAACAGGAAATAAAGGGATACCTCGAGAATAATTCAAATGAATTTAAAATGGCTTCAGGGACAGAACAGGTAATAAACTATGTCCAACCAGTTGCAAGTTCAGACACTTCTAGTAAAACTCTAAGGCAACTAAATACCGAATTAGCAGTTTACTCAGCCCATGGTTTTATTGCTGGATGGAACGATATTGAATATTATCTAGGCTCAGGAATAGAATCATTAAATGACGCAATGGATAATTTTTTAAATGAGAGAATCAAAATTCTTAGTAGTCAGAATTTAAATGCAAGCTTACCAATTCTATTTCATTCTCAATCTTGGGAGTTGTTTTATTTAATGCATCATTATTTCAGATCAGCAGCAACATTAAGATAAAATTTATTATCACTAACATCCAAATATACATCCCCCCTAATCCTTCTTCACATACTGAGCCACGCCAAATATATCCTGCTCTACAAACTCTCTCCAACGACGATTGCTTAAAAGAAAAGACAACTGCGTTCCAAAATTACCTTCTTCTTTCAGCTTGATAAATCCTTTATTAAATAAGATTCCTTTCTTGGTTTGGATACTCTCCACATTGTGCCAAGGGTATCTATAGGTCTTCATATAATTCGTAGCATAGACAAAGTCCGCGTCTAGATCGATTCGCCTAAATCTCATAATCGTGTAAACAAAAATCAACAATCCTCCAAGCAAAATTATGGGGATCAACACCTTGAGCAAAGCACTTGAAACAAATCCAAAATATTCTCGCTCAGAAAAAAAGACTGCGATGGTGAAGATTCCAAAAAAAGCAGACCACATGGTCGGCACTGCTATTACCCAAAACAAAGTCAAAGAAGAAGAAAGTTGTTTAGCCATTATTTGGAGGTCGTTTGGAGTTCTTTAGAGGTATTATTTGCCTGTACTCTTCTAGCGATGACAATACTTACTTCGTACAAAAAGTATAAGGGTACTCCAATCAAAAATTGAGTCACCACATCTGGCGGTGTAATAATAGAGGCTCCAATCAAAATCACAATGATCGCATGTCTTCTATATTTCTTCATTCCCTCTGCAGTCACTAATCCTACTTTAGCTAAAAAGTACACCACTACCGGCAGCTCAAATGTCAAACCCGCTGGAGCAGTAAACATCAATAGATAATCTATATAGGAGGCCAAAGTAGGTTTATTGATTACGCCTGGCAAATTGTATCCTGACAAAAAATTCACTGCGAAAGGAGCTATCACAAAATATCCAAAACATACCCCACTCAAGAATAAAGTTGAACACACAAATACGAAACCGCG
>JALZVN010000316.1 GCA_023299965.1 Saprospiraceae bacterium
TCTCATCTTTCTCTCCTTTTGCAGAAGAGATGGAATTAGCACCTTTGTCCAATGGACCGGTTGCTAAGGTGTCATAGGGCCATATCCCTCAACCTTTCTAGATAATTCAGTTATTTAAAGAACTTTTGCGTAAGGTATGTTTAACAAGATTACTTTTTATGTAACCAAATAACTTTAACAAAACCTTAGGATTGTTTTCACAGAGTAGTTTTTTTGGGGCGTCCACAGCTTTTCATTTTGCGGAAAAAGCAAAAATGAAAAAGCTGCTGTCGGGCTCTGCGTGACGCTGCCTACCGGCAAGCAGGTCCGTTGTCACTTCGGTGCTCCGCACATCTCCCTATGTCGATTCACTTCGATCTCTTAGCCGAAGTTTTAGGCTACTCTTGGAACTAGATTCATGTATTTAATTGTCTCTGTATCAACTGTCCGCACCCGATATGGTCAGGAAAGGTCCTGCTGGAGCTGAGGGCTGTGCAACTAGGAGGTTGATTTAAAAGATGTTTAGAAAAAGGCTATAAAATAATATAAGATTTGGAGTTCCAGCGGAACGTTCTGTTTGCAATATTAAGTGAATCTGATAGCTCAGGGCAGCCCTTGACGATCATTCCAATTGTAAGAATCTACAACAATTTTTCTATCTCTTCAAGGTTTCTTGTTGTGATTATTATTTTGTTGTCTGGTGAAATCAACATGTAGTTGGGGAATCTATCGATGTTCAATAAACGCATTATTTTTTCTTTCGCTATTCCATTGGTCCAAGAAATATTTTTTTCTTCCATAAATGCTGTTATGTTAGAAATATCATCGCCGTAATTTAATCCTATTATTTGCAGGACATTGGATTTGTCTTTTGCTAGATTTTTTAGTTCTGGAACAGATTGAATACAGCCCTTGCACCATGTGCCCCAAAAGTCGAGCAAGGTGTATTTGTTTTCTTTTTGAAGTTGATCTAAGGTAGTTATTTCACCAGAAATTGTCTCTATTTCTAAGTCTCCAATATCATCACCAATGCCTAGGGGTTTAACGTAGTGTCGGTCACTAATAGTTATATCTAAGAATTTTCCTGCGGGGTCTATATTAACTACTTCATAAATTTCATTGCCTAGTTGTATTTGAACATTTTTTTTGTACACTACTGCGCCTTCATGAGAGATTGAATCTTGTCCGTAGCTGCCAATCATTATTCTATCTTGATCTTCATCGTTGAATAAACCATTGCAATCCCAGTCGTATAAACCGATTTTGATAGCGCTGCCATTCAGCCAAGTATCAGTAAGCTTGTTGTTCATTCTTAGATCTCCAAGCCAATAATCAAATGATGCGAGATTGTTGTCATCTACTTGTGGTCCCATGCTCAAAAAAATAGATTCAGCTTGTTTTTTTCGTTCTGCTGATAGCTTAGGGTAGAAAAATTTAATGGGAAAGCTTGCTTCAACATTCTTTGAATGCTTTAGGTAAACAATTAGCGTAGAATCGGATTTGAACTTTAATGGTTGTCCATCATCCGAAAAGTCTAAGTTGTGATTATAGTCTACATATACAATTGGAGATTTAGAAGCGTAATTTCCGAAAAGGAATACGGTACAATCCTCAATGGCAGGATCCTCCCACCCCGTAAAGTAGTTGAATGCAACAGCTGTATCGCGTACATGGAAATTTTTAGGATATTTTATTTTGTATGAATTTCTTTCATACTCTATTATATTATTATCGTGCATGGCAACAAGTTTCATGAATCCGATATTCTTGTCCGTCAAAAAGTGATATTCTGGGTCAAAATTTATCCTTAAGGTGTCTTGGGCACTTGCATAAATCGATGAAAATAGGAGTAGTAAAATGAAATATGGCTTGGTCTGGTTCATTGGCTTTAGTTTTTAAGTATATAGAATTCGAATGTACAAATATTATTGTTTGGTTTAAGTCTTTTTTTGAATCATGATCATCTATATGGTAGGGGCCTCATTGCATACTTATGAGTGCATCTTGTAGGTTGGGAAAAACATAGGTTAGGATTCATATCCCCGGACAAAGGATGGACAGGGCGAGCCTGATAAGGATCGGTCCCGACTCCTTCAGTCGGGACGGGAGCGACAGCGGACCCCGAAACAGCCTGGTCCCGATTTTTCATCGGGATGGCCCCAAAGAATTATTATGATGGAAATAGTCTTCGTGTTGATGGTATTGACTCTGCACAAGTTTTGTACATTTGCGGAAAACCTGCCATAATGAAGAAATACTTGGATCTGTTGTCTCATATCATGGAGAAAGGCGCGGATAAGTCTGATCGTACTGGGACGGGGACTCGTTCTGTGTTTGGTTATCAAATGCGTTTTGACTTAGAGGAGGGCTTTCCGATGGTGACGACTAAGAAGGTGCATTGGAAATCTGTGGTGCATGAGTTGCTGTGGTTTTTGAAAGGGGATACGAATGTGAAGTACTTGCAAGAGAATGGGGTGCGTATCTGGAATGAGTGGGCGGATGAAGATGGTGACCTAGGACCTGTATACGGGCAACAGTGGCGTGCTTGGAGCTGTGAGGATGGGAGTGTGATAGATCAGATAGCACAAGTGGTGGAAACGATTAAGTCCAATCCGGACTCTCGGAGGATTATCGTAAATGCATGGAATGTGGGCGATCTGCCTAAAATGGCCCTGAGTCCGTGTCATTGCTTATTTCAGTTTTATGTGGCGAACGGCAAATTGAGCTGTCAATTGTATCAAAGGTCTGCGGATGTATTCCTTGGAGTACCATTTAATATAGCATCATATGCTTTGTTGACTATGATGATCGCTCAAGTGTGTGATCTTGGTTATGGGGATTTCGTGCATAGCTTCGGGGATGTACATTTATATAGTAATCATATAGAGCAAGCTAAACTGCAATTGACAAGAGATCCATTTCATTTGCCAAGGGTAAAGATCAATCCTGAGAAAAAAGATATTAACAATTTTGTGTTCGAAGATTTTGAATTGGTTGATTATCAACATCACGCACACATAAAGGCTCCTGTAGCTGTATGATAACAGGCTGAATGGCAAACAAATATGAGTTATCTGCGTAAGGGAATAATAATAAGCCAAAAATGATGCGACTACACTATTTAGAAATAGTCTAAATAGGTTTGGTTGTGAGTATCATATTGGTTAAGATTCGTACGAGTTATATATTTGCGGTGACAAATATATGACACTTCGTAAAGTGTTAAAATCATTGTCTACAAACTACATAACAGATGATTAAAAAGTCATTATTTTTCAAGTATATCCTCCTTTTAGTTTTAGGGCTTTCGTTCTATTCGACTCATGCTGCTAGCAAAGAGGACGGGAAAGCTTTGTTTAAGCAATATTGTGCTCAATGCCACAATAAAAACATGAAAGATAAGCTAACAGGACCGGCTCTTGGTGCTGTCGAAGAAAGATGGGAAGGGAGAGAAGAGTTGCTATATTCTTGGATTCGAAATTCACAAGAAGTAATTGCCTCTGGTGATGAATATGCTGTTAATTTATATAATGAGTATGGCAAAAGTGTGATGAATCCTTTTACATTTTTGGAGGATGATCAGATAGAATCGATCTTGACTTATGTAAACTGTATGTACGATGGATCATGTGATCCTAAAGTATTAGCAGCAGCAGCTGGAGGTGCTGCAGTTGGAACCGGAGTAGCGGTTGAAGAGTCTAGTAATAACTTCTTATATATAGCACTGTTTGTGATTTTGGGTTTGCTTGCCTTAGTATTGGCTAGAATAACGGCAAATCTAAACTACCTCTCTAAAGTAAAAGAAGGAAACGCACCTGCTACTAGAGGAACCCTAGCTGATATCCTAACTTCTAAAGGAGTTGTTGGATTTTTGGTTTTTGCTTTAATTGTATTTGCAGGATACACTACTATAAATAATGCGATTGATCTGAATAGGCAGCAAACTTATGCGCCAGATCAACCAATCAAGTTCTCACATGCTATGCATGCAGGCTCACAAAAGATTGATTGTCAGTACTGTCACGATGGTGCACGTAGATCAAAACATTCAGTAATACCAGCTGCGAATACTTGTATGAATTGTCACAAGGCAATTAAGAAGGGTAGTAACTATGGTACCGCAGAGTTATCTAAGATATATGCATCAGTGGGATACAATCCGATTAATGATACGTATATGAAGGAAGAAACTAGAATGAATAACGATTCTGTTAAGGCAGTCTTTACGGAATGGATATCTTCTAACTTCAAGGCAGATAATGGATTAGCTGAAGAAGATGAATTAAATGATGCAGGTATGCGTGTTGTTGCAGAGCAATTGGATGGAATAGTAGGATCATTGACTTCTGATGTCAAAGAGTCCTTATATGGTCCAATTCCATGGGTAAGAATACACAATTTACCAGATCACGTTTACTTTAATCATGCCCAGCACGTAACGGTGGGTAAAGTAGAGTGCCAAGAGTGCCATGGTAAAGTAGAAGAGATGGAAGTAGTATATCAACATTCTCCTTTATCGATGGGATGGTGTATCAACTGCCACAGAAAGACGGATGTGAAGTTTGCTGAGAACGAATACTACAAGGCATACGAAAACTATCACGATCAAATGAGATCCGGAGATAGAGAGTCTGTCACAGTGGAAGATATAGGCGGTCTTGAATGTCAGAAGTGCCACTATTAATAATAGAATAATACAATTTAAGCATATAATCATATTGATATTATGAAGAACCACCAGGACACTACTTGGATAGGAATTACCGATAAAAATAACGATCCTGCGATGCAGGAAGTTGCTCAGGATGAGTTTGTCGGATTGCCAATTGCGGAGGCGGCCTCTAATGAGAAGATTATGGAAAATGCTTCTGCCAATAGAAGAGATTTTCTTAAGTACTTAGGTTTCGGATTGGGAGCAGCTACTATAGCGAGTTGCGAGACACCAGTTCGTAATGCAATACCATATGTCGTAAAACCAGATGCTATTGTACCTGGTGTGGCATCATATTATGCATCTACCATTGTAAATGGCGGAGATTATTGCCCAGTATTGGTCAAGACTAGAGAAGGGCGTCCTATCAAGATAGAAGGAAATCCAATGTCTAAGATTACAAAAGGAGGTACTTCGGCTCGTGCACAAGCAAGTGTATTGAGTTTGTACGACTCTGAGCGTATCAAGTCTGCAGGAATGATTTCTAGTGGAGCATTTACAAAAAGTAATTGGGCTGATGTAGATAAGGCAGTAGCGGGTAAGTTAAGCGCGAGCAGTAATGTTCGTATCGTTTGTAATACCGTTATGAGTCCTACTACTAAAAAGGTATTCAATGAATTTAAGGGTTCATTTCCGAATGCTAAAGTAGTTACTTACGATCCGGTTTCTTCTTCAGCTATGCTACAAGCAAATATGGAGAACTTCGGGGAGGCTGTTGTTCCAAATTATCACTTCGATAAGGCACAAGTAATTGTAAGTTTCGGCGCTGACTTTTTAGGTACCTGGATTTCTCCTGTTGAATATTCTGCTAAGTACATCAAGAATAGAAACGTAAGTAAAGGATCTGGCGCTACTATGTCAAGACATATCCAAGTAGAAAGTGGAATGTCAATGACTGGATCAAATGCGGATAACCGTATCATGATTAAGCCATCAGAGCAAGGTGCAGCAATTGCTACTTTACTAGAAAATTTGGGAGGTGGATCTTCTCCTTATAAAGTGAATGCAAAAGCAGCAAAAGCTTTGAAAAATTTGGCTGCAGAGATGCAAGGTCACCAAGGTAGATGCTTAGTAGTATCTAACTCAAATAATAAAGCAGAACAAATCTTGGTAAACAAGATTAACGATATGTTGGGTTCTTACGGATCTACAATTGATTTCGGCGCAGTTTCATACCAGAGACAAGGGATTGATTCTGAGATTCAAGGTTTGATTGCAGAGATGCAGAATGGAGTAGTAGATGCGGTGTTAATCTGGAATGCTAATCCTGCTTACGACCTTCCTAATAGTGACAAGTTTGTAAGTGCATTTGCCAAGGTAGGTACTAAAGTTACTTTTGGGTTGACGATGAACGAAACAGCTGCATTATGTGATTATGCAATGCCAACGCATCATAATTTAGAAGCATGGGGTGATGTTGAAGCTAAGAGAGGTCAATACTCTCTAATTCAGCCAACTATCTCACCTTTATATAATACAAGACAAGCGGAATGTTCTTTACTGATGCTTGCAAACAGTCCAAATCTTAATAAGAATTCTGAAAGACCATATTACGACTATCTAAAACAATCTTGGGGCGCTATGGCGACTGCAGCTGGCTTTAGTTCAAGTCGTGGATTTTGGGACGAAGCTTTAAGTAATGGTGTATATAGCACTGCTGCTGCTTCTACTGCTATTGGTGGTGGAGTCGTTGCAGGGGCTGGTTCTATTACTAAGCCATCAGCTTCAGAATTTGAAATAAACTTATTCGAAACAGTAAGTATAGGAAATGGTGAATACGCTAACAACCCATGGTTGTTGGAGATGCCTGATCCAGTAATGAGAACAGTGTGGGGTAACTATTTATCAGTGCCTATAACATGGAACGAGTCATCTGGAAGATTCAATGGTTTTAAAGGCGTTGGAGATAAAGTTGTAAAGGGTATCGCTGATAAATTAACGGTATCTAACAATGGTGCGGACCAAACATATTCTACAGTGCCACAGTTCGGACAAATGGATGGAACTGCTTCAATAGGATTGGGTTTCGGTAGAACAAGTGTAGGAAAAGCAGGGAAAGATGTAGGTCATAATGTATACCCATGGTGTACGATCGACAGTGAAGGAAATACACAATACTTCGCAACAGGCGCTTCTGTATCCAACATCGTTGGAGAAGACAAAGAGTTTGGTTGTGTTCAATACCACCATACTTACGGTGTGACGGGTTCTTACCAAGGCGAGGAGGTAAATGTTGATGAAGTAGATATTGTACCAGTTGGTAAAGGGTATCAAGGAGGTATCACAGATAGAACTGTAGTCTTTAGAGACAGTCTGTCGAACATGGATGCTTTGTTAGCAGACATGAAGAAAAAACAAAAGAACGCTGATCACTTGAATGCTGCAACATTGTATCCATTCGAAGAGTATAGCGCAGAGTTATATAGTCAGGGACACCACTGGGGCATGCACATCGATTTGAATTCATGTACTGGTTGTAGCGCATGTACAGTAGCATGTATGGCTGAGAACAATGTACCAGTAGTTGGTAATAGAGAAGTATCTCGTCACCACGAAATGACTTGGTTAAGAATTGATAGATACTATTACGGTGAGGCGGAAAATCCAAATGTGGTTTACCAACCTGTAATGTGTCAGCACTGTGATAACGCTCCTTGTGAGAACGTATGTCCAGTAAACGCAACGAACCATAGTAGTGAAGGATTGAACCAGATGGCTTATAACAGATGTGTAGGTACTAGATACTGTGCAAACAACTGTCCGTTTAAAGTGAGAAGATTTAACTGGTTGGATTATACAAGTGCGGATTTATTTGGTGGAAACCAAAATGCAATTAACAATGAAGATCCTGCATTCTACACCGATAACATCGTAAGAATGGTACTTAACCCAGATGTTACAGTACGTTCTAGAGGAGTTATCGAGAAGTGTAGTTTCTGTGCACAAAGGTTACAGCAGGGTAAATTAACTGCTAAAGCTGAAGGAAGAAGGTTGAGAGATGTAGATGTTAAGACTGCATGTCAAACAGCTTGCCCTACTGGAGCGATCACTTTTGGTGATAGAAACAACAAGAAAGGAAAGTTGAATTCTAAGATAAAATCTCCGTTAGTATTTAGAATGTTAGATGAAACGAATGTACAATCATCTGTATTCTATCAGGCGAGAGTGAATAATAAGAATGAAAAATTAGACGCCTAAATATTTAGGTAAAAGATAAAAATTAAATACTGAGTAAATGAGCCACGCAGT
>JALZVN010000317.1 GCA_023299965.1 Saprospiraceae bacterium
TATGCAAAGTAAACCTTGGATGAAAACCGTCATGCGCATTGCTGCCATCTATAACTTGATATGGGGCGCTTGGGTCATCTTGTTCCCACTATCCTTTTTTCATTTGACGGGAATGGAAGAGCCCATTCATCCTATGATCTGGCAAGGCATGGGTATGGTCATTGGAGTATATGGCTTGGGCTATTGGTGGGCAGGATACAATCCAGTCAAGCATTGGCCTATCGTAGCAGTAGGATTCCTAGGGAAGATATTTGGACCCATCGGTTTTGTATTCAACTATCTTACTGGAGTAGTGCCCGCAACCTTCGGGTATACTTTATTGACCAATGATTTGGTATGGTGGATCCCCTTTTTCTTGATCCTAAGAGAAGTGCACAGAAAAGGGTGGGAGTTGTAGGTGAGATTTAGAGCTTGTAGCTAGGGCTCAGTTTTGAATAAACTCTTCCAATAAAAATATCATTGAAATTTCTATTGGAAGAGTATGATTACTTAGGATTCTATGCAAGAATAGCCCGAAGGCAATAGATTCTATTTAGTATAGTAGTCTTCTACAAACTTTCTTAATTCTTCACCCCTTATATTTTTAGCAATGATTTTGAATCCCTTCTTTTCAAGTAAGTACGTTGTAGGCAAGCCCTCTATTTTGTAGGTGGAATATACAGATGAATTTGTTCCTTCCAAGTCTGAAACATTCAACCATGTCATCCCATCTTTTGCTATTGCTTTTATCCATTTGTCTTTCTGCTTATCCATAGAGACACTATACACCTCAAATCCTTTTTCTTTAAACGCTTCATACAATGGTTTTACAGTAGCTTTATTCTCATGTCTACAAGGTGAACACCAAGATGCCCAAAAGTCAACTAAAATTAAATTTGTCCCTGCGTCCTTTAGATTAATTTGCTTCCCATTTACATCGGTTAAACTCAAGGGAGGCGCTACACTACCAATGGGTAAAACAAACTTAGTAGCATAAATATTCGTGTTTAGCTGGATTAGATATGGATGGTTTGGATGCGTCTCTTTTAGTTGCTTACTCACCATGTCATAAATTTCTATATCATTGTCCATTTTCATATCATAATCATATAGTTTAGATCCCACTATTTTATCATAAATGTTCGTAGAGGAATTCATGAGTTTAAGTAGTTCTATATTGTTTTCTTCAGAAATGCTTATCAGTGTTTTTATTCCAGCCTCTTTTAAGGAATCAATATTCTTATTCTTAATAAATTCTGGATTTGTGAATTGACTATATAATTGGTCTGCTACATCATAGATGGGCTCACGCAATTTTCGAATCTCTTCGTAGCTCCAAGCTTTTGATTCTCCTTCCAAGGTAAATGATTGAGTAAGTTGATTGGCTTCACCATAGATTTTTATAGTTTGATCATTTTTTAACTCGAATAATGCAAAATTCTCTTTTGAAGTACCTGAAAAAATCACTGCACTGTTTGGAGAATCATGCGGTCGTATATCTATACGATACAAACATTCTGTGCATGGAATATTATCTAATTGAAATTCGAAATTTCCTTTTTCGTCGACCATCGCGGTATCAATGTTATACTTATGTGTAATATAAAACACATCGTCATAATCCGTAATGGCCAAAAGATATATTTGATTCGACCAATTCTCCATAGATTGAAAATGACCAATTATTTTTGTTTGTGCATTTAAGCATATGGATATTCCGACGATTGATATCGTAAGGACTAAATTTTTCATTGTAAAGATTTTATTTCTTGTAATGGAATTCAACATTGATGGACATCACTATCCTATAAGGACACAGTGACTTTAGCATATATTACTTATTCCTTTTCTTAATACCCGCACCCGTACCAAACGGAGTCTTTTCGTTCACATAATCTCTATAAAAATAAACATGTAGTCTCTTAGTGATATTTGGAGAAGAAGCAGATCCGCTGAACCCATCATTACAGTTCACATCGAATTTCAACCCTTTTAGTTTTCCTTTCTTATTAAACTTCAGTTGAGAGTATTCGATAGATATGTCGATTTTCGCTAAGCGGCTTTTGATATCCTGTAGATCTTCTTCGCTTAACCGAGAATTGAAAGTGATATCTACCAGCTTTCCCTCTATGATCGTAATAGGATCTTGAGCAGCACTAGGCGTTGTAGCGAACAATAAAGCGAATAAAATAGTCAAGTAAGTCATGATATTTTGATTTGGTTGTTAATGATTTAATGTCACCCAAAATTGGGGCAAATCACTACTTTTTGCTAAAAAAGCGGGTATGAATAAGGTATTAGTACCCCTATGAATCATTGGCTAGTCCTTGATGTCCCTCCACGGTGTACATAAAATTGTTGCCCAAAATCAAGATTTGCAGTCATTGATGGATAAACTGTAGCGTTTTTCAATAATTAACTATATTCGACAATCTTAACTATATACTCATGAATACACGAATCACTTTACTACTTACGCTATTTATTAGCTTGACTATTTTGCTTAACGGGCAAGATGCCCCAAAGAAAGACGGCAAAGAAAAAAAGGAAAAGAAATACACAGACATCATTACAGATGATGCTGTCAGTACGTCTGGACTTTTCGCTACCCACAAGGTCAAAGACAAACATTATTTTGAAATATCAGACGCTCTCTTAGAAAAAGAGATCTTGGTCGTAAGTCGAATATCAGGATTCGTAAAAGGACTCAATTTTGGTGGAGCAGGGGTGAAGTCAAGGCCACAGCAAGTT
>JALZVN010000318.1 GCA_023299965.1 Saprospiraceae bacterium
GTCGCTATGGAAGAAACGTATGAGGTCAGCCTAGATGAAGAAAAAGTAATCAAGATACTAGGCGTCAAAAAATATGGAAAAGAAAAATATAATGTATCCAAGACACCTGGAGTAGCGGTAGGATTGGCATGGACGAGTGTAGGGGGAGATATATTGTTTATTGAAGCCATCATGAGTGAGGGCAAAGGTAAGTTGACTTTGACAGGTAACTTAGGTGCCGTCATGAAAGAGTCCGCAACCACAGCACTCAGTTATTTGAAAGCAAATGCAAAAACTTTAGGCATAGACGGATCGTTATTCAAGCAACATGATATTCACATCCATGTACCTGAAGGCGCTATTCCAAAGGATGGTCCCTCAGCTGGTATCACTATGATCAGTGCCTTAGCATCCGCTTTGACTGGAAAGCCAGTAAAGCCTTATTTGGCCATGACAGGAGAAATTACCCTTCGTGGAAAAGTACTTCCAGTGGGAGGAATCAAAGAAAAGATACTAGCCAGCAAGCGAGCAGGAATCAAAGAAGTGATATTGTGTCAAGAAAATGAGAAACATATAGATGAAATAAAAGCTGTATATACTAAGGGTTTAAAGTTTCATTATGTAGAAGATATGCAGTCCGTATTAAAGATTGCTATTGGAATTTAGCACTTTATCTGCGAAAGGTGAATTTCTTGCAAAAGTGTATCCAGGACGAACCAACTTATTGGTCGTTTTTTAGTACCTTAAGAATAAACCAAAAGATTAATTATGTATAGGTTATTTATATTTAGCTGTATTCTGTTATTTGGTAGCGTCTTTCTCAAGGCGCAAGACGGAGATATAGACTCTACTTTGGTTCAGTTTTCTGGTATGATACTAGATGGGTCTGACGATAACCTGTTTCCGATTCCCTTTGCCAATATCTTGATTAGAGATGAAGCTAGAGGTACCTATTCTGACTTCAATGGTTTTTTCTCCGTAGTAGCGAGAAAAGGATCTAAGATTACTTTTTCGGCCGTAGGATATCGAGATGTAGACTTTATGATACCTGATACATTGGAAGATAGCCGCTACTCTGTGGTGCAGTTGATGAGTCAAGATACGATCAATCTACCAGAAACAGTGGTATTTCCATGGCCTAGCAGAGATCACTTCAAGTTAGAATTTCTAGCGATGGATGTCACAAGCGAACTCCAAGAAAAAGCCATCGAGAATATAGCAGAACGTAGTCTGCGAAGATTAAGAGAGATAGTACCTAATGATGGCAACGAGAACGCAGATTATTACCTTAGACAAGAGGCGCAATCATATTACTATCTAGGTCAGACGCCACCTTTGAATATTTTTAGCCCGATTGCCTGGGCACAATTCTTTGACTCCTGGAAAAATGGAGACTTCAAGAAGAAGGATGAGGATAAATAAAGTGAAATCGACATATAGATTGAACAACAAAGAGGATGCTTTTCTAAAGTATCCTCTTTGTTGTTTTATGGCAACAGCGAAGAGTTTTTGGGTGTGACTCTAGCCTTTATCGATGAAAAATCGATAAAGGCTAGAGTCGCGTCATCTCGGGGTACACTTCGTTTCCGTCCCGCTCCGCACACGCATCCGCCCCTCAGCGTGACCAAGCCCTTCCTACCGCTCACACGGGTAATAGGCTCAAAACCAAATTTATAGCCCTCGAAAAGAAGAAAATATCTGTGCAAAATCCTCATAAACGATCATTCGAGGGTCAAAATCGCCAATTAGAGCTCCTTCACAGATAGATAAAACAGATATACCTGCTTTTAAGAGTGTTTTTACTTAAATTTGGTATTCTAAAATAGCAATAGCGTACATGAAAGTAACTGAGTATTTTGAAAAGACGAAAGGAAGTACATCGATTTCCTTCGAAGTGTTGCCTCCATTGAAGGGGGGAGGGATGAAAGCTATTTTTGATACGCTTGATCCTTTGATGGAATTTAAGCCACCATTTGTAGATGTAACCTATCATAGAGAAGAATTTATCTATAACAAGCAATCAAGTGGATACTACGAGAAGACCGCTATACGTAAGCGTCCAGGTACGGTAGGGATTTGTGCATCGATAATGCATAGATATGGTGTAGATGCAGTACCACATTTGATATGTGGTGGATTTACCAAAGAGGAGACAGAGAATGTACTCATAGATTTGAATTTTCTAAACATCCAAAACGTACTTTGCCTCCGGGGTGATGCGCGTAAGTTTGAGACCAAATTTATACCGCAAGAAGGAGGGCATAATTATGCTTTAGACTTAGTCGGTCAAGTGCAAGATATGAATCAAGGTACTTACCTAGATGCTAATATCAAGGATGGAGAAAAAACAGACTTTTGTATCGGAGTAGCAGGATACCCTGAAAAGCATTATGAATCTCCAAACATGGACTTGGATCTAGGCTACGCCAAACAAAAAATAGCAGCGGGAGCCAACTACATTGTTACACAAATGTTTTTTGACAATAAAAAATACTTTGAGTACGTAGACTTGTGTCGCAAGAATGGAATAGATGTGCCAATAGTACCAGGCTTAAAACCGCTTACCAAATTGTACCAACTCAATTCTATTCCTAGAATGTTTTATATCAATCTTCCTCATGATCTAGTCAGTGCGATTACACAAGCCAAAACTAAAGAGGCGATCAAAGAAATAGGAATAGAATGGTGTATACAACAGTCAAGAGAACTTAAAGCAGCTGGTGTACCATGCTTACATTATTATACCATGGGAGATACGGCTACTATCAAAAGAATAGTGGACGCCGTCTACTAAAATAAAAAAACAAACAATGCGTAAAACACTCCTCCTCTTTTTGTCCCTTGCTATATTTGCTTTGGGACTAAACGCGCAGTCTATCCAGCCGGATGATTTTTTTCCTAATGATTTAGGAGAGCACTTCATGCCACACCATACCATAGTGAGCTATTTTGAAGCGGTAGCAGAAAAGAGCAACCAAGCCCAGTTTTTCAAATATGGAGAGACCAACGAAGGGCGAGACCTAGTCTATCTTGTGGTGTCCTCACCAGAGAACATGCGAAATATAGAATCCATACGAAAGGGAAATTTAGATATCGTTAATGGAGATAATAAAAATGTAGAAAACTCAAATGCTATCGTATGGTTGAGTTTTGGAGTGCATGGAAATGAGGCTGGAGCAACAAATAGTGCTATCGCCACCTTATATGAACTCACGGACCCTAGCAATACAGAAGTGCAGTCTTGGTTAGAAAATACAGTAGTACTTCTTGATCCTTGTCTCAATCCAGATGGGTACGATAGATATGTAAATTGGAATAGGGGAGTAGGCAATAGAACGCCTAATCCGCATATAGAAACTAGAGAGCATCACGAACCATGGCCTAGTGGCAGAGTCAATCACTACCAGTTCGATTTGAACAGAGATTGGGCTTGGGCGACTCAAGTAGAGACGCAACAAAGACTAAAGATCTATAATCAATGGTTGCCTCACATTCACGTGGATGTGCATGAGCAGGGACATAATGATCATTACTATTTTGCTCCCGCGGCACAGCCATTTCATAAATACATCACCAAGTGGCAGGGAGAATTTCAAACTGAAATAGGAAAGAACCACACGAAGTATTTTGATGATGAGGGTTGGTTATATTTTACGCGTGAAGTATTTGACTTATTGTATCCTAGTTATGGAGATACTTATCCGACATTTAGAGGAGCAGTAGGTATGACGTATGAGCAGGCTGGACACGGGATATCTGGTCGTTCTATTTTGCTCAATAATGGAGATACCCTCAAACTTTCAGATAGGATTCTGCACCACAAAACAGCAGCTTTGTCGAC
>JALZVN010000319.1 GCA_023299965.1 Saprospiraceae bacterium
CCATTATCTTCACAAGGAACCTCCATGATATATCGTCTAGTGCTCCATTGATTCATAAAGCTCCATTGTCCGTTCCAAGGATGCATCATAGTGTAGTCATTCTCTTGATCGTTGTCAAAACAAAATCCACAGTTGTTATCTATATTTCTATAGCCAGAATTATCACCAGATAGCCAAGAAAGACTACCTTCTGCATTTGCATCGGATAATCCGATGTAGACCATTTCATCAATTTGTCCTTGTAGGAAATCGTTTTCTGCTTGGTTGTTGATCGTCACCAGATATCCCCCCGATGCAGCAGCAGTTATCTGTGCATCCGCAGGTCTACTCATACCGTTAGAGATGAAGTATTTTGAATCTCCATGGTCACCTATAAATGAAAAACCAGAATAACTACTTGCACAATCTTGACTGTTGCCGTCTTGTCCATCGTTTCCACCTCCTTGATTGCTATCACACGCAATCTCTATGACATAGTTTCTTTCACTCCAGCGATTCATATAGCTCCACCCACCATTCCATGGATGGATGATTATATAGTCATTATCATCATCATTGTCCTGGCAAAATGTACAAGAGTCATAATTGGTGAAGCCAAGTGTTGATCCATCACTCCATCTCATATTACCTTCTGACTGTACATCGTTTAGTCCGATATAAGTCATCTCGTTTATACCCGCTTGCACAAGTGCATTCTCTGCTGCAGAATTAATGGAGACAAGATGTCCTCCTACGCCAATGGCTATAGACTCTGCCTGCATGGGTTGTGCCGGTGCATTGGATAGATAATAGGAACTGTTGTTGAGTTCTCCTATAAAAGTGAAGTTATTCAGTGCTTGATCACATTGAGCACTTAGACCTAAAAAGGAAAGAAAAAATAAACTAAAGATTAGAAGCTTTTTGGGCGGTTGAGTGTGTTTTTGCGTTCTCATAAAATATTTGTTTTGTTCCAATAATATTTATTCGTCTAATATATCACTATTTCCAAGCTATATATTATTAAGTTTTCATCTTGATAGAATTATGTATAACGACATACCATATTCATGTGCTTGTAGTGGGAAGATAAGTGTAATGTAGAAGACGTTGCATTTTTTATGTTTTAATTTAGATATATTCCTTAGTAAGGTCCTCATTGCGGCATAAAAAAAGGGCTATCTCAACATTAGAGATAGCCCTTTATATAACTTTTAGGAAAGATTATAAGTGTAATCTAGCTTTTCTAGCTAGTAATACTTCTTCCGTTTCTTCTCTTTCTGGATCCGGTACACAGCAGTCTACTGGGCATACCGCAGCGCATTGAGGCTCTTCATGAAAACCACAACACTCTGTGCACTTATCAGGGACGATGAAATAGAAGTCATCTTCTACGGGTTCATTTTGATCCGCTACGTCTACTTCTTTACCGCCTTCTAGCACATAAGTGCCTTCAACTCCAGTACCATCAGCCACTGCCCATTCTACACCTCCTTCATAAATTGCATTATTTGGGCATTCAGGCTCACAAGCCCCACAATTAATGCATTCATCTGTAATCATTATAGCCATAAACTATCCTTATTTTTCATTCTTAACAAGAAGAAACAAAAATAGTTCCTATCCCTCTATTTTTCATTTATTAGCTAAGAAAATTGACCTATTTCGTCTGAGATATGCTTCATGTAGTCCAAAACAAGGTGTAAAAGCGTTTTTACACCAGTTTTTATCCCCGTATTTTGGACGATACGTAAGCCGATCGTAGGTTCAGGTTTGCAAAAAATATCCCGTACTGCTGCTCCGCCTACGTGTGACACCCCAAGTATAGGACTAGAGCCGATATGCTCCAGCACTGTTACAATTATATCAGAGGTCATACATTTTCGATTAGACAACTCAGGATAGGCATGGAAGTATTCGATGACTTTAGTATCTGGATACCTCTATTTTGTCAGCTGCTTATTCGATCATTTTTGTAGCATTCACTTGTCCGAAATTAGAAGATCAAATCATAAAAATGCAATGCCAAAAAACAGTTTTATTTTGCTCGTTAGTATTCTATTTTTATGGAATCTAAAAGTACTCAATAGGTGTCATGTGTCACTTTACTGTTTTGATGAGGGGCCATCCCTAGCCGATGAGTAAGCGCTCCCAAAAGCGCATACTCATCGGCTAGGGTCGCTACGTTCCACAGCTCACTATTCGTTCGGTCCCAACCCCGCGCTCCTAAAGCCATCTGAAAAAATGGCTTTAGGAGCGCGGGGTTGGGACTGCTTCCTTCGTCAGCCCTGTTGCACATCGCTTGTCCAAAAAAAAGGGTTTTATGTACCAAATTCTGGGCACCTTTGTGCAAAAAAAATCTATTAAAAAATGTCTTATCCGTATCCCAATTTAATTCTCTACTTTAGGGGTATGAAAACAATCGATTGGGCCATATTTATTACGTATTTAGTGAGTATTTTTTTAGTAGGTATTTGGGTATCTAAAAAAGCAAAGACGGGACTAAAATCCTACTTTTCTGCGGACCGTTCTATTCCTTGGTGGTGGTTGGGGATTTCCATTATAGCAACAACCTTCGCAGCAGATACTCCGCTGGCTATCACTGGAATAACAGTTGATAAAGGGATTTCTGGAAATTGGTTTTGGTGGTCATGGGTGGCTACTTATATCACGGTTGCCATCTTTTTTAGCAAACGCTGGCACCTCTCTGGAGTACTCACAGATGTAGAATTAATTGAACTCAGATACGATGGACCACAAGCTGCTTTTTTAAGAGGATTTAAGGCCTTTTTCTTCGGCGTTATTTTGAATTGTTTTATACTGGGTTGGGTGGTTACCGCAGCCGTAAAGATTGCTACGCCCTTCATAGACTGGACACAAATACTGGGGACTGATATCTACGCCACTATTGAATCTATTTACCCTACCTTTTTACTTTTCAAATCTGACTTAAATGCTACTTTGAGCATCATGGCTTTATTGATACTAGTTGGGATCTACAGTTCTTTAGGAGGTATTCGAGGAGTTATTCTGACAGATTTATTTCAGTTTGCCATCGCGATGATTAGTGCCATTTATTTCGCTTATTATGCAGTACAAGCAGTAGGAGGGACCTCTGGTATGATTTCTTCCATGCATGACATTTATGGTGCAGAGAAAGCAGGGCATATATTAGAGCTTGTCCCTAGCTTTGACAATACTATGCTGCCTTTTCAACTCTTTATGATTTACATTTTGATCCAGTGGTGGGTTCGATACGATTCAGACGGAACAGGCTACATTGCACAAAGGATAAATACAGCTAAAACGCCAGAAGATGCGCGCAATGGGACCTTGTTATTTTCAATAGGATTTGTAGCTCTGCGAACTTGGCCATGGATTTTAGTAGCCTTAGTTTCATTGATATTATTCCCATTAGATAATCCAGGAGCCAACTATCCAGAATATGCAGAGATCATCGCTGGTGATAGAGAAATGGCTTATCCACTCTTGATGAAAATTTTACTACCTGCAGGTTTGCTAGGGTTGGCATTCACTAGTTTGATGGCTGCGTTTATGAGTACAGTGGATACACACCTCAACTGGGGCGCTTCCTATTTGGTCAATGATATCTACTTGAGATTTTCAGATGGAGAGAAGAGTCAAGAAAAACTAATTCGTTTTAGCCGTTTGATGGTCTTCCTTATTTTGATAATCGCAATTTTAGTCTCTAGTCAAATTGATTCCATTCAAAACGCCTGGAAATTTTTCATTACTGCTGCCTCAGGATTAGGAGTCGCTCATTTGATTAGATGGTTTTGGTGGAGAGCCAATGCTTATACAGAAATTGCAGCTATGGTATCTGCTTTACTTGCGACTATCTTTGTTACATATATAAAGCCGGATGATGCTGGAGCTGATTTCGAGACGTATGCTTTGCTTGGAGTTACTGCTTTCAATATTGTGAGCTGTATCACAGTGACATTGATGACACCTCCAGTAAAAAGTGGTCAACTACAGAAGTTTATTGATCGCACCAATCCAATAGGTCTTTGGCAAGGTAAGCAAGGCAAGAAAGACGGCGACACCTTTACCCATTCCCTTATGCAGTGGATTATGGGACTGACTATCAGCTATGGAAGTCTATTTTTTATTGGGTATATCTTACTGCATCGATATTGGGCAGCCGTCCTAGCCTTTGTTTTAGTTGTTGCAGCCGTGTTATGGTTAAATCGCAATTCTAGGTTGAATAAATTGAAAGCACATAGTATTTGATTTTTCAGAAATCTATTAACATATTATTAAAATTACCATCCTGTTCTCAATAATGAGTGTTGTGTTTACATATTAAAATTATATTTAATATCGGTAATTTTTTGTCACTAAATTTTAATAACTGAAAAAAAAATATAACTTTTTTGATAAATACCCTATTTATGGTAGGGGTAACAAATACGCATTGTAATATAATTTATATACCTGAATATCAATTAGTTATGAAGGCGTGTGAACTCTTTTTTATCTACTTTGGTTACTTTCATGAATAATTGCATCTTAAGAATACGTCGACTGGGTGCAAGGTGTTGTCAAATTGACAACATTATACTACCTTTGGCGTACCAACCTGAAAGCCTGCACATTTATAAACCATTGTGCCATTGACATTTATCTCAAAATGTCCATAAACCGTATAAAAAATTTATCTCGAATCAAATGAAAGTTTGTCTCTAGCGGTATGTCTAGAGTCAACTATCGTTGCAGGTAGCTATTACCTGTTACTTATATGGTTGCTTAAAAAAATAACATTACTTCATTACAACAATTTAAAGTTTGGAAAAAATGTACACACTCACGAACAAATTATTAACCAAGACTTTGATGCTAGTCGCAATGATTCTCTTTTTGGGAGTTTTCTCTGCTACCGCTTTTGAAGAGTCTTCAACAGCTAATGGTATTAGCGAAAAAATTGAATCTAATCTTACTGCTTTTTCATTGCAGCCAAATTCATCATTTGCTACTTGCGAAAATAGTGCTGATGGATCTGCAACTGTTATTAACATGGGTGGTGTTGAGCCTCTTACCTATGCTTGGTCTACAGGCGAAAATACAAGTAACATTTTCGGATTGTTACCTGGAGATTATGGTGTTACGGTGACAGATGCCACTGGGTGTGTAGAAAGCACTGTTGTATCTGTAGTGGTTGGACCAGAAGGTATCTGGTTGATGGCGGTGTCTACACCTGCATCATGCGGTTCTTGTGATGGTACAGCTGACCCAATGGCTATGTTGGGAGCGCCACCATACACTTACCAGTGGAGCGATGGACAGACTGCACCTATTGCTGTTGGACTTTGTCCAGGTGATATAAGTGTTACTGTGACTGATTCTCAAGGTTGTTCTAATTCTACTACTGTATTTGTTGGATCTCAAGGAAATCTTATCGTAGGTGCAACTGGTACGGATGCGGCATGTTCTGAAAACAATGGAACAGCTACTGCAAATCCTTCAGGAGGAATGGCACCTTACACTTACGCTTGGAGTAATGGCGGGATTACACAGACGATTACTGGTCTTGCACCAGGAACTTATACAGTGACAGTAACCTCTGCTGAAGGTTGTCAGGGAGTGGCTACGACAACTATTTCAGGTGGAACTAGTCCAGATGGTACAGCATCAAGCACACCAACAGATTGTGGAACGAATGATGGTTCTGCTACAGTTGTTGGATCTGGTGGAGTTGCTCCTTATACTTATTCTTGGAATACGGGAGCTAGTTCAGCAACTATAACTAATCTTGCACCTGGTGTATATACAGTTACTATCACAGATTCTCAAGGATGTACTGCTTCGGTATCTGTTGAAGTAGTAGGTTCATCTGCACCAATGGCGGGTCTTATTGATACTAACGACCCAACGATAATTTGTGCTGGAGACGGTGTACCTGATCCTATCACAGTTAGCATATCTGGAGCTACTATGGGTGTATCTTCTCAATGGATTGTTACTGATGCTAATGGAAATATCTTGGGTTTACCTTCTACAAATGTCATTGATCTTGACAACGAAGGTCCTGGACTATGCCTAATATGGTACCTAGTGTATGATGGTGTAGTTAGTGGTGTTGAAGTTGGAAACAATGCAAATGATATAGAAGGATGTTTTGATCTTTCTAATAACATACCAGTAGAAAGATTATCTACTGAACCAGCAGTTATCTCTACTACTGATCCAACAGAATTTTGTGTTGGTGATATGGAAGCTGATTTAGTTGATGTTACTATTGACGATCCAGGAATGGGATCTAACAATGCATGGATTATTACAGATGCTAATGGTGTTATACTTGGATTGCCAATGTTGCCACCATTTGACTTTGAGGATACGGGTTCTGGAAATTGTTTGATTTGGTACCTGAACTTTGAAGGTGATATCGCTGGTGCTGAATTAGGATTGAACGCAGCTGACCTCGAAGGTTGTTTCTCATTAAGTGATCCTATCGAAGTGATCAGAAATGAAGCACCTACAGTAACAGTTGAACCTACAGAAGGAACTATTTGCCCTGGTGAATCTATTGATTTGTCAACTACTGTTTCTAATGATGATGTAGCGTACGAATGGTTTGCTTCAGAAGGTTTATTGAGCACTACTGATCAACCTACTTCTACTTATACAATGATGATTCCTGGAACTTACCAGATCTTAGTATCAGTGACAACATCTGAAGGATGTATGGCTGTAACTTCTACTGAAATTACAGTATTAGATGCAGGAGAAGTTACTATCACTGATGATCCAAACGGAAACGCTATTTGCGAGCCTGGGCAATCATTGAATCTTAGCGCAGCGTCTACAGTAGCAGGATCAACTTTTGCTTGGACAGCTTCTGGAGGAACGATAGATCCTGCTGGATCGGATGTTACATATACCATGATGATGCCTGGTACTTATACTATTACAGTAGAATCTACTGCGCCAGATGGATGTGTAAGCACATCTACCACTACGGCTACAGTTGGTATTTTTGAAGCAGCGGCTTTAGAATCTTCTCCAATCACGATTTGTGGTGGAGCTAATGGCGAAGCTACAGCAGCTACAACTGGAGGAAACGGTGACTTTACATACGAGTGGAGCACTGGCGCTACTACACAAGCTATAACAGACTTAGGAGAAGGAGATTACACAGTAACGGTTACTGATGTTCTTTCAGGATGTACACAAGAGTCTACAGTATTCTTGTCATCTACTTTGTTTACTATTGGAAACTATGTATGGTTTGACAACTCTGAAGATTGCTTACAAGATCAGAATGAGTCAGGTATCGAAGGTGTACCAGTTAATTTGTTAGGAGTTGGTCCTGATGGAATAGCATGTAATGCCGATGATGTAATCATTGAAACTACAAATACAGATGCTGATGGATTCTATGAGTTTATTTGTATTGAAGAAGGTACATACTACATTCAGTTCTTTGCAACTGTTGTATTAAATGATGTAAGATATACATGTATGGATGGTGATGGTGTTGACCCTAACGGAGGCGCTACCAACACTAATGATGATAACCTTGATTCTGATGTGGATGGAGATACAGGAAAGACTATGCCTTTTGATGTAATTGACAATGATGGAGACGGTGTACCTGAGACAATTGATATGAACGGTGACGGTCTTAATGATAAGGAGCCAGACTCATTCGATGCGGGTGTTGTTCAGATTTGTAACAACGTTAATATTGGTGGTCAAGTAGAAGGAGGACAAACAGTTTGTCCTGGTCAAGTTCCTGTAAAGATTACATCTATTTCTCCAGCAGCGGGTGGTGGATCTGCACCTATTGAGTACCTATGGATTTGTTCTCCTGTACCAGGGGTGCCTAACCCAGGTTCTTGGATTACAATTCCTGATAGTAACAATGAATGCTTACAGTTAGGACCAGTTTTCGAAACAAGATACTACGCACGTTGTGCTAGAAGAGAAGGATGTCCAGCATTCGTAATTGAATCAAATGTAGTTTGTATTGAATTAGAATCTTGTGCACAGATCATTACCTTGAACACTTTAGTAGATGATCAATCGGTCGATATCTCTTGGATCACAAGCAATGATACTGAAGGGGCTATTTACAGCCTTGAGCGTTCTACTGATGGAGCTAATTTCACTGTGCTTACAGAAATTCCTACACTAGCTGCTGATTTGCAGTTGTACTCATTCACAGATGAAGAACCAGCTAAAGGAATGAATTACTATAGAGTTAGAAGAGTAGAAGTAGATGGCACATATGCATTCTCTGATATTGTAGAACAAATGTTTACAGTTGATTCAGAAGCTGCTTTTGGTATTTATCCAAATCCAGTAACTAACATGTTGACATTAGAAAACTTTAATCTTGTTGAAGGAGATGTTCAGATTGAAATTATTTCTGCTGCAGGAGTTGCTAGAACAGCAATGAAAATGGATGCTTCTAGCTACATTAAGGAAGAAATCAACATGAATAATCTTCCATCAGGGGTTTACTACTTGAGAGTAACACATAGTAACGATCAAGTTGAAATGATCAAGTTTACTAAAATAGACTAAGTTTATTTAGTAATAAAAATAAATTAAATTGACGAAATAAAAGCCAGTCTCTCGCAAGAGTGACTGGCTTCGTCATTTATATGATTAAGAATGCTTATGCATTTTTGATTGTATTCATTACGCTAAAATGGTTTTTTAGTAGTTGCACCCTATGCCTCTAGTGAACCTAATTTAGCTTATATATTAATTATTTAACTAGGGTTGTAAATAGCCTCTTTAGGGTATTTATACCAAGATCAAATTCACGTAATTTTATATGACGATTTAAGAATACCGATTCCCCCATTATTCAGGGCCTTATAAAAAATATAGCGCACTGTATTACTGGAATAATATTTTAACATGAACCATCTCGGGGGAGGCTTATTACAATCATTTTTGAGTTATGTGGCATTTGCTTTTTGCTGCATAATTCCACAGTCACTTGACGCTAGTACAATCGGTCTTTTTTATAACCCTTCTTTTGTTGACATTATTGAAGGTAACCTTTTTGCAGAGGCTTCGAATCTTCAAGCTAGTCTTGAATACCTTGGACATGATGTAGTCGAGCTGCAGAGTCTCTCTGATCTCGAATCCTTAGACATCGATCTTGTTATTATTCCAGAGTTAGAAAAATTGAGTCTACTTGTAGATCAAACTTGGAGTCAGATACCAGAGCTACAATCTTACATTGAAAAAGGTGGGGGAGTCATTCTCATGGGCGTAGTCGCTACAGAGGAGTCAAATAATAGCAACGCCATAGATCTATTAAATAGATTGCTTAGAAGTAATATAAAAGCTGGAAAGCCTGTATTATCCGGTACCTGTATCAAGAATGATGATTTGAACTTAGCGCATTTTGAGAATAGCCCTAATGAAATCAATAACAATAATGCACTTGTTTATCTGAATAGTGGATTGAACAATGGAGCGAATATTATTTACCATAGTTCAAGTAATGATAGTGAAGCGGCAGTTGCTCAGTTTCCACTTGGTAAGGGGAGTCTAGTATACTTTGGATGGGGCTGGTGGAATGCCTTTCCTGTTGGAAATCAAGATGGAGGCTGGTTAGATTTATTAGATAGCACTATAGAATTTTTAACTTGTAGCGCACCTACAGTATCATTGGAAGATAAGTATGTATTCAGCCTTGATGATCAGTCTTATTTTGGGCTTTCTACGGATCAATTTAGTAGTGTGGTAGTAGCTTGTTCGAACGTTAGATTAGAATTGTCTAAGAAGGATTTTGGTTGTGGAGATGTAGGCAGAGCGCAAACTGTTACCCTTAAGGTTACTGATGGACTAGATCGATCTATAGAAGTAGAAATAGAGATTGAAATAACTGATCCTCAAGGCTTGTGTGAAGTGGGGCCTTTGAGTTCATTCATTGCTGGTCAGGTCCAAAGTCCAGGTGGGACACCCCTTGGAGGTGTAGTCATAGATTTACACGCTGAAACCTCCGTACAGCTGGTCTCTGATAATCAAGGTTTGATCAATATCAAAGCATCAGATCTTGGAGAGTACACTGCATTATTTAGCAATGAATCTACAAATGCTTTGGGACTTTCTACAAACGATTTACGCATTTTAACGGCTCATTTACTGGGGGTACAATTGTTCACTTCACCATATCAGTACATCGCAGCTGATATGAACGGAGATGGTATTCTAAACGTAGTAGATCAAGTGATAATGGTCCGTATCATACTTCATACTTTAGAGCCCGATCAATCACTTGCTCCAAACTGGCAGTTCATAGCTAAGGACTTTAAATTTCAACGAAATGTTAATCCTCTCAGTCAAAACTGGGATATGCTACAGGGGTCTTTAATTGATCTGGAACAAGACGAAATTGACGTTATTGCGCTCAAATTAGGAGACTTGGATTTCTCAGTGAAGTAATAGCATATCTAATCTATATTTCTGTATTTTATAAGAAACCCGCGAGAAGGGTGGTAAGGAAGCGACCGTAGGAAGCTGTATGAGGCATCAGAATGCCGAAATACCGGAGTGTCAACGCAGTCCTGGACGACCTGGTCTTCTTTAGTCGATACATTTTCTGTATCGACTAAAGAAGACTCGCCCAAAATAATCTTATTAGGCTTGTAAGCGTTAATAATGAAAAGAAAGTATTAATTTTGGAAAAAATACAGTTGCGTAGCTTACTTATTGTACTAATATTCATGCCTTGTATATGCTGGGCGCAGGCTGATTCTTTAGCCTTATTGACAAAGAACTTCAAGTTTGAAGATGGAATTTACTTGTCATTTGAAGACTTTCAACAAAATAAACCCACGATTTCTTGGGATAGCGTTTTTGCAAGATTGCATTCTAATCCACAAAATTTGGTCACGCTCGTAGATACCATTCACTTTAAGGAGGGTGCCATCTCATTGGTTTTAGACGAGTTATGGGGCTTTAGCCTTGGAGGTATTCCATATCTTAATCTTCAAGAAACAAATGACGCTGGTTTGTATAAATACGTAGGACTCAAGGTGAGAGGCGATATTTGTTACTATCAAATAAAAGAAACTTTTGAAAAACCAGAAACAATCACAGCCTACAATCCATTGACTGGTGTTCCCTTTAGACAAGCACAAATAGTGACAAATCAAGAAGTAGAAAAACCTTACATGTTATCTTTTGAATCAGGGGAAAGGGTGGATTTTAATACAGACAATTTTCTGGATTGGATACAAGATGATAAAATGCTAGTCAAGACAGTAAATAACCTTCCGCTACAAGATCGAACTAAAAAGCTCTTTAAATGCCTCTTGATTTATGTGGATCGCAATCCTGTCTATGTACCCGTACGCGAATGAGCGCGTATAATCAGGTTAATTTACCAGAGTTAATTATATTTGCCCGATATGAGCACTGTACGCACCATTCTTTCCGCTAAACGTCTAGAACTTACGCTAGATAGGTTGTGCTATAGCATTATTGAAAATCACACTAACCTTGAAGATACTGTAATCATAGGAATACAGCCGCGAGGGGTGTTTTTGGCAGATCAGATCAATGAAAGATTATTGAAGCTGACTAAAAAAGAGGCGATTCCTTATGGAAAAATTGACATCACTTTCTACCGTGATGATTTCCGTAAAAGAGATGAGCCTATTCGTGCTTCGATTACAGAAATTGATTTTTTGGTCGAGGACAAGAAGGTGATTCTCATAGACGACGTGCTATATACTGGAAGAACAATTCATGCTGCTATGTCTGCACTGCAGGACTTTGGAAGACCATCTAAGATCGAATTGATGTGTCTAGTAGATAGGAGATTTAATAGACAATTTCCTATTATGAGCAATTATGTAGGAATAGTTGTAGATGCCCTAAATGAGGCCTATGTGCGCGTGAATTGGGGTAAAAAGAAAGGACAGAGCGAAGTACTATTATTTGCTAATAAAAAAGAAGCACAAGACTCATGATCAATTCTACATTGAGTAGTAAACACTTGTTGGGTATAAAAGATATTTCTGCTCAGGATATTAAATTGATTTTTGAAACTGCTGACAACTTTAAAGATGTTATTAATAGACCTATCAAGAAGGTACCTTCCTTAAGAGACATCACTGTTGCCAATCTATTTTTTGAAAATAGCACAAGAACAAAGCTATCATTTGAGCTGGCGGAGAAAAGACTATCTGCTGATGTTGTCAATTTTTCATCTGGTAATTCTTCCGTAAAGAAAGGAGAAACACTACTTGATACAGTCAACAATATCTTATCTATGAAAGTAGATATGGTGGTCATACGTCATCCGGCGCAAGGAGCGCCTCACTTTTTATCGCAACATATAGATGCAAATATCATAAATGCTGGTGATGGTACGCACGAGCACCCCACTCAAGCTCTCTTGGACGCATTTTCGATGAGAGAAAAGCTAGGAGATTTAAAAGGAAAAAAAATAGCAATAATTGGCGATATCAAGCACTCCCGAGTTGCCTTGAGTAATATATTTTGCCTGCAAAAATTAGGCGCTAAAGTTAGAGTATGTGGTCCACCAACGCTTATCCCAAAGCATATTGGCTCTTTGGGCGTGGAGGTGAGTTATAACGTAGAGGAGACGTTAAAATGGTGTGATGTGGCTAATATCTTGAGAATTCAACTCGAGCGTCAAGATATAAAATACATCCCTTCCTTGAGGGAGTATGCCTTGCATTTTGGTGTAAATAAGCCTATGTTGGATAGACTAGACAAAGAGATCTTGATCATGCACCCGGGACCAATGAACAGAGGTGTGGAGATCAGTAGTGAGGTAGCAGATTCTGAACATGCTATCATTCTAGATCAGGTGGAAAATGGAGTAGCGGTGAGGATGGCAGTACTTTTTCTGTTAGCTAGTGGCATAGAAGGGAAGTAAGTACTGTATTTCAATACCAAATAAATAGTTTTTATAGTTATATTTGGAACATATGTAGGGCGTGGTAAAGCACGTATTTACTATGTTTCACGCCCTATTAGTATCTAAAGACCATAAATTAACCAATATGTTAGCCAAAAATCACACCATTTTTCTTCTGCTAATGTTTTTTATAGGCCAATCTACAGGGACTATAGCCCAAAACTGCGGATCAGTTATCACTGAAAACAAAAAAGTAGCAGGGATTCATCTGTTGGAGACCAAACAAGTAACTGTTGTAGTTAGAGGTAATTATTCTTACAGTATTAGTTTTGCCAACACGGAAGATGGAGTAGTGGCTAAGGTTTTTTCTAGGGCTGGGCAAGAATTCAATCAAGATGATGAATTTATCTTTGTTGACAAGACCAATAAACGGAAAAGTTACCGATTTATTGAGATGGGTGAAGTAGATAAAAAGGGGAATGTTCCAGTGTTTAAAAATACTTTGCAGCTCGATTTGGATGCTCTCGATTGGTTATCATCCTCAACGATTACCTCTATTTATCTGAGAAACAATATCACTTTAGAAATGAGAAAGTTGACTCTTCAAAGCAGTAGACAAGGAGAGTTTATGAGCAATGCAAATTGCTTTTCTGACCAGTTGGATAGATCTATGGTAAATGATAAACAATTGGCTAATACGGAATTTAAAATTGGTGCAAATGCAAGCGGTGCATCCTCAGCTAGCAAAGGTTCATCCTCAAAAGGTGGTCGTCGCGTTACAGATATAAGCCTCTTAAATGATCAAGAATTAGCTGATTTAAGAAAAGAGTTGGTTGAAACAAAGGATGCTTTGAGAGCAGAAATACAAGCAGAGAAGGAAAAGGCGAACAAGATAAAGGCAAGTTTGGCTGATGAGGTGACCAAAGCAAGAGAAAATGCAGCCGAACAGAAAGCAGTATATGCGGAAGAGGTTTTGCAAGCCAGAAAGGCTTCGCAAGCTGAAATCGAAACCTCTAAGACAAGTCTTGCTGTGAAGGTGTCTGAGTCAAAGCAAAACGCAGATGATGCAATGACAAAATTGGCAGGTAATGTAGAGGAAGCTAAAAAGAAGGCAAATGAAGTAATCAATCAAGCGCAGCTAGAATCAGCAGAATCAGTAGCTACAGCTAGAAAGAACGCAGCTGAACAAGTTCAAGTAATTAAAGAAAAATTAGAAACTGCAAAGCTGGAGTACGCTGATGAAGTGGCTAGTGCTCGCGAAAATGCCAATTCTGAATTACAAAGGATTAGAGAAGAAACTGCGCAGACCATTAATGAAGCTCGTGAAGTAGCAAAAGTAGAGAAGAATAAAACAGTTGAGGATGTTGTAAGTAGCAAAAAGACTGCTTCACAACAAATTCTAGAAATCAAGGAGACAACTGCAGAAGAAATAGCAAGAATTAGAGAAAAGGGTGTAATGGAAAAACAGGCTCTTGCTTTTGACTTAGCGGAGTCTCGTAGAAAGAGCGTAGAAGAGACAGCCCTCATAAAAGAAACACAGGCTACAGAAATTGCCGACCTTAAAGAACGGGCTGCAAAGGAAAAAGAAAAGACAGCTACAGATGTTGCAGAATCTAGGCAAAAAGCAACAGAAGAAATAGCTAGCACTAGAGATGTAGTTGCACAAGAAAAAGTAGCCGCTGCGGAAGAGGTGAAATCTACAAGAGAAAAAGTAAGTGAAACAGTCCAGCAAATCAAAACTACTGAAGCGGAGGAAGTCGCTAAGGCACAAGAAGCCTCTAAAGAACAAAAAGCCAAGATCGCCTCAGAGGTGGCCGCAGCTCAAAAACGAGCTCAGGATGAAATAGCAAAAATTGAAGCGGAGTTGCAGAACGCATTACAGGAAGCAAAAGAAAAGGAAGAAGAAGTCAAATTGGCTTCGTCAACAGAAGTGAAAGCAGCTCGTGAAAGAGCGACTGAAGAAATTGCTATGGCAAAAGAAAAATCTGTGGGCGAAGTGAAGGAAGCGAATTCTTCGGCGGAAAACGCAAAAGTAAAGTATGCTGATGATGTAGCATTGGCAAAAAAAGCGGCACAAGAAAGATTGGAAAAAATCCAATCTGAAGTAGCTCAAAAAATTATGACCGCCAAAAGTAAAGAAAAAGAAATGTCCCAAGCTAGCACAGAGGAAGTGGTAAATTCAAAAGAAAAGGCTGCAGCAGAAATTTTAAAAACGCAAGAAGACGCTGCCAATGAAATTGCTAGCATCAAAAATCAAGTAGTCAAGGCGATTGAAATGAATAGCATAGAGATGGCAGAAATGAAGCGAAATGCAGTAGAAGCTGTTGCTAAAATAAAAACTTCCCAGGCTGAAGAAATTGCTGCAATACAAGAGCAAGCTGCAGTTGA
>JALZVN010000320.1 GCA_023299965.1 Saprospiraceae bacterium
AATAAAAGGTTTCATATGTAACTGAATACGATACGTATATATATTATGAATATTTGAAATGAGTCGGTGTGAGAGGGTTGAAAATTGTGGAAAACTTTGGAAAATAATTGCTTGGCAGATTGAAATATTGTCGTATTCTTGCCTTACATAAACCGAGAATAGAATAAGCAATGCTTTCCCAAAAGTATTGTATTAGGACCATCCGAATTATCCCCTATTCTCCTAGTATTTATCGGATTTAGAATCGAGCATATTACTTCCAGTTCACACACTAGAAGAGAATAGGTGTTGCTGCAGGTCATGTTAAGATAGAGTGTCTATATTTTCATGGCCTGCAGATAATTCAATCGCTACTCTTTTCCATTCTGCACTTCAATGTACTCTCTCCTTTTTATTCTACAACTTCCAATCTGACTATTACAAAGAGAATAATGGTTTCCAAAAAATCACCTCCTGCTTAGCCTATCAAGGGAGTAAAAAATCTATGGTATATCAATGAAAAATGGGTGGAATAAAAAGAGAAGGTTAAATCTTCTATTGTAGTGATTAGCAGAATTGCTGATTCCTTTGACGTTTCTCTAGATTACTTAATCGGAAAATTGAAATTGCTTCTTCAAGATCTATCATATCACTAATCGTATTTTTATTCATTACTATTTTCCCTGATTCCAAAATTTGGTATTTTATGCCCTTCCATGAACCATAAATCTGGCTTCAATCCACTTTTGCTAAATTATATCATTTGTAGTATAAAATGGCGTGCAAGATTTTAGATAGAAATGATCAAGGTCGAGGTGACCGCCCGCTGCGCAGCAATATTGATCCAGCGGATCAATATAGGAAGGGAACTGTCGAAAACTTGAGACAGCATGTAGGATCTCTGTATAATAGCCTTAGCTATTAGGTCCCGATAGCTATCGGGATTTAACGAAGAGGTTGATTCTTTATATCAAAATATATGCGTCATTTTAAACTTCAAATGGTATTATATATGATCCAACTGTAAACGCCTCATTAATACAAACCAATTATCACAGTAGCTACTCTAAAATAGTCAATGTCTTGCTTTAAAAAAATAACACCAATGGCATAGCGATCAGGAATGGGGACACCTTTTTGTGCATGTGCGTAGGACCGATCATACCTATCCGGTAGGCAAGATCATGTATCGTAGCGCCCGAAGGGATGCCCCAAATAAAAATACCAGAATTCATTAGAAAAGGGAAAAACGCAGAAAGCCTCCCCTGAACATGTTGTTATTATATTATTTGACATTCGCTGCAGAAACACCTCTACTCTTCATGCGCACGTCCCATTCATCTGGATAATTCTTCATCATGTGTTTTTTCTTCTCTGCAAGTAGTCCTTGAATCGTAGCGAAATGATCGCCTTGCTGAAATACTTTATTCTTAGTAAACCAATTGACGAAAGTACCTGCCTTTTTTCTTGTTTCGTGCTCGGTGAGTTTATCTCCTTTTTGGAAAAGATTTGACTTGTTTTCGAATATTGCCCATGCGAATTCAAAATAGATATCTTCAAACCCAACAAACTCACTACTCCCCTTGCTAATCACTGGAACAATCTGCTTGTAAGCAATGGCAGGGATGATATTCTTTTTCACCAAAAGTTTATACGCACGTAATTGGGATCTCGTGAAAGTATGTACAAGACTTTCTTCTGTCGGTGTTTGCCCATCATCTACTTTAAGAAAAGTATTAGATTCTTTTTCCGTAAAGATAAAAGTCAATCCAACTACTTTTTTACCGCTTCGAGTATAAACGAGTTCTATAAGTTGGAGACTAGTAAATTTATTAATTTCTTTTTTAATAGTATCCAATACTCTTTCTCTAAAACTATTGAATCTAGGATACTTCCCTTCTATTCCTAAGATGGCTTTTAGGCTATTTACTTCATAGGAGAGTTTACTTACTTTTTCATGGCGACGCATTCTATCTCTTTGCGCCTTGAAAATTTGGAACATCCGTATCGCATGGCCACTTTTCATTTGAGCAGCTTCTAATCTATTGATTTGAGCATATTCATTCAATTGAAGCAAGAATGGTTTTAGATCTTCCGCGAAAAGAAATCTAAGAGAAACTTCTTGATTCTCGTTTCTAACAGGCATGACAGACTGAAACCAATTGATTTTGCCAGGAAAAGATCTTCCATCAATTTCAAGATCAGTAGGGAATCGTATCTTTTTATCTAATATTCGATCTGTGAAACTTTGCATCTCTTCATAGAGTCCTCCCCACTTTTTACCGTCAGCTTTTAGAACAGACTCTAATTTTTTCACGGAGATCACTTGCTCATGAAATCTCTTTTGACTTTTAGGATCAATATTAGAAATCAGATAAAGGATGACCTTTTGCTCTCTTGCAGTAAGTTGATATTGCGCATTGAAAATAAATCGATTTTCAATCCTTGCAACCTTATTACTCGAATGTGTAGATACGTACTTAGTCATTAACTGTCTTGGTTTACTTTTGACAACGGCCAAGATAGACACGTTGTCGGAAATACCAAACTATTTAGAATCCCTGATATTGTTGTCATATATTAAAAATTATTTTAATCTGAAAAACAGACCCTAGATGCGTTGTCTTTACCCTGAGTTTGTTGTCGCAAGGGGATTTTACCCTATTTCTGTTGTTTTTTGAAGCATATAGCCCTTAACACGTTGTCAAATAGAGCAATCTTGCCGCTTATCCCTGTTTAAGTTGTTGACAAAAACCCCTGTTTATAGGCTTTTGGTGAATAAAAACCCATGCTATCCCTAGAATCGTTGTCTTTTACGCTTAAATTTTGCTCCATACCCCTTTATGTTGTCTTTATATAACTGATTGTGTTGTTGATTAACCCGATTCCTGTTGTCAATAAGCCCAATTCTTGTTGTCTTTACCCCCCTTTTATGTTGTCGCATGCATCATATATAATTATATATATCTATATATATCAGTGGATTACAAGGCTTATTGGAACAACATAAAGTATTAAAGAATTAAAAAAAATTAAATAGTCTTAAAGGAATGACTTTTTATTTATTTCTGATTTAAGAAGAAAATGTAAGTTATTCGGTTACAATCCTTGTCAAAGGTACATAAACATATTAATTATAGCGCAATATGCTGAAATACTGACAATTATAAAT
>JALZVN010000321.1 GCA_023299965.1 Saprospiraceae bacterium
TTGTATAAGAAGGGTGTTCGGAATTTTGTAGTGCAGAAAATTCCGGCTGAAAAAAAATATTCTCGAGCAAACTTCTTATTGGTTAAAAATGGTGTGGCAGCGCTACAAGCATTGGCTACATTCTACAGAAAAAAAATAACTGCGAAGGTCATTGCAGTGACAGGTAGCAATGGAAAAACGGTCGTCAAAGAATGGCTCTCTACCCTACTGAGTCAAGATGGAAAAACAACAAAAAGTCCAAAATCGTACAACTCGCAGATTGGAGTACCCTTATCTATTTTTCAAATAGAAGCAACAGACAAGTACGCTATACTAGAAGCCGGCATCTCAAAAACTGGAGAGATGGCAAAGCTGCAAAAAATGATACAAGCAGAAGTGGGGATCTTAAGCAATATCGGATCTGCACATGATGAAGGATTTTCTGATCGCAAAACCAAAACTACTGAAAAGCTAAAACTGTTTAAAGGGGCGAAAAAAATAGTTTTCAACAATGATCAGAAATGGGTACGCCAAACTGAGTTTGCCCAAAAAATAGAACTATGTAATTGGAGTACTAAAAAAACGGGGTTTGTGTCAAAGCTTCAATTTGTAAAAAATATAGCTACTACTCGAATTCAATTTTTATCCGATGAGGTTGCTTATACATTCGAAGTTGGTTTTACGGACGAGGCTTCACTAGAAAACTGTATGCACTGCATCGTAGCTGCCTTGAGTCTGGCTATGAAAAGTCAAAAAATACAAGCAGGGCTTGACGAATTGTACGCTGTCGAAATGCGACTGCAAATGCTAGATGGAGAAAACCAATGCATGCTTATCAATGATGCCTATACTGCAGATATAGAATCTCTGACTGCTGGATTGCAGTTTCAAGAACGTCAAAACGCTGGTAAACAAAAAACGGTAATTCTCTCTGACTTTTTGCAAACAGGAAAGGGTTCGAAAAAATTATATTCTCAGATTGCAAAATTATTGAGCGCAAACAATATCACTAAGGTGATTGGTATAGGAAACGAGATCATCATTCTCGACAAATTGCTACCGCATCACATAAAGCGTCATTTCTTCAATGCTACCTCTGCTTATCTTAGACATCCCGAAAAAGATCAACATCTCAATGAGATCATTCTGGTCAAAGGAGCTAGACGTTTTCGATTTGAGAAAGTAATAGAGCAACTGGAGAAACACATGCATGAAGCGAGCCTGCAAGTAAACTTAGGCGCCATCTCTCATAATGTGCAGTACTTCAAGAGTCTTCTGAAAAAGAAAACAAAGATGCTTGCTATGATCAAAGCTTCAGGATATGGATCTGGAGCAATCCAAATCGCTGGTCTACTAGAGCGGTCAGATGTAGACTATTTTGGGGTAGCATATGTAGACGAGGGGATCACCCTGCGTAAGCGGGGAATCCAGAAACCGATCTTAGTCCTAAACAGTCAAGCAGCCTCTTTCAAGTCTCTCATAGATTATCAACTAGAACCGGAAATCTATGCTATACCACAACTACAAGAGCTGATAGATTACTTACCATCACATCAAGAAATCAAGATACACCTGAAGATAGATACGGGTATGCACCGACTAGGCTTTGTAGAAGAGGAATGGAAAGCACTCTGCAGGATGCTCCTGACCGCCAAGAAAAATATAAAAGTCCAGAGTATTTTCACGCATTTGGCTGCTGCAGATGTATCTACTGAAGATGCTTTCAGCCATATGCAAATGAAAACATTTGACAAAGCCTATAAATTTATCACCAAGCAGATTGGTCACGCTGTTGATAGACACGCGCTCAATACCTCTGGAATATTAAGATTTCCGCAATACCAACATGAAATGGTGCGTTTGGGATTGGGATTATACGGAATAGATGCAATGGATAAAATCAGTGACAAGCTGCAGGAAGTACTCCGTTTTAAAGCCTCCATATCACAAATAAAACACCTAACCAAAGGAGATACTATCGGATATAGTCGCAATGGAAAGGTTAATAAAGACAAGAAAATCGCTGTTATCAACGTTGGCTACGCAGATGGATTACTCAGAAAAGCGGGCAATGGTCGCTTCAAAGTGTGGATAAATGGTCAATTGGCTCCTACTATTGGGAACATCTGTATGGATATGAGCATGATAGACATTAGTAAATTAGATAATATCCAGACGAATGATGAGGTTATCTTATTTGGAAAAGAGCATTCTGTACAGCATTTGTGCAAGGCACTTGACACTATTCCGTATGAAGTATTTACTGGAGTGTCAGAAAGAATAAAACGTGTTTACAACCAAGAATAAAATTGCTATTTTTGGGGTATATTAAATTGATTTAAAGACAAAGTTTAGCTTAACTAAACAAATACAAATATTACCGAAAGATGAGATATTTAATTTACATTATTTTCTTTTTTACCGCTCCTCAATTGATGGCACAATCTGATGATGATGTATTATTTACAGTAGAGGGAACACCTGTACATGTAGGAGAATTTAAATACATATACGAAAAGACCAATCAGGGAGATGCTGACTACTCCAAGGAATCGCTGGATGAGTATATGGAGTTGTATAAAAGGTTTAAGCTAAAAGTAAAAAGAGCACAAGAAATCAAACTAGACACGATCGCTTCTCTTCAAAGAGAACTAGAAGGATATCGTAAGCAGTTGGCCAATTCCTATCTTATAGATAAAGAGGTTACAGAAAGATTAATGAAAGAGGTCTATGAAAGAAGTAAAACGGATGTGAATATCAGTCATATCATGGTCCAAGTACCAAAGGATAGCACTCCTAAAGACACACTTGTGAGTTACAACAAAATCATGAAGGTCTACAATCAACTTGAGGGAGGAAAAAAGTTTATAGACTTAGTCAACATGTCTGAAGACAAAGCCTCTAAAGAAAAACAAGGAAATATAGGATTCATTACCGCTATGCTTCCTAACGGGTTTTATGCCATGGAAACAGCAGCATATACTACCCCTGAAGGCAAATACTCTAAACCGTTCCGGACTCGTGTTGGCTATCACATACTTATGAATAATGGATCTAGACCTGCTAGAGGTCAGATAGAAGCTGCACATATCTTGATTAGAGATATTGAAGAAATGCCAGGAACAGCAGGTACGCGCCAACCGGGCAAAGTCATTGATGCTATATACGCCCAGCTCAATTCAGGAATGGCATGGGATTCATTAGTCATTAGAACAGAAGATAGAACTAGTTTGGAAAATGGCGGTTCTCTAGGCAAGTTTGGTATTGGCAGGTTTGATCCAGAGTTTGAAAATGCTGTTTTCGACTTAAAAGAAGATGGTGACTACTCCCGCCCAATCAAAACACAGGCAGGATGGCACATCGTAAAAAGAATCCAGAAATTCCCTCAGTTATCTTATAAAGAGGAAAAAGGAAAACTTCAAAATAAAATCAAAAAAGACGCTAGATATGAGTTTGCACAGGCTGCAATGTTAAGTAGAATCAAAAAGGACTACAACTTTAAGGAGTATGCTACGGTAGTAAATAAATTCAGATCAAGCTTGAGCGACGAATTTACTACCTATAAATGGAAAGCGAATCCTAGCCCATCTAATAAGGTAATCTTTGAAATAGGTGATGACAACTTTGTACTATCTGAGTTAGAAGCTTTTCTAGAGCAATCTAGTAGAAAACGACAGAGACTAGGAAGAAACGGCGAAGTAGCCTCCACTTTCGATAATCTTTATAATGACTACGTAAAAGTCAAAACACTAGAATACGAAGAGAAACAATTAGAAAAGAAGTTTCCAGAATTTAAATACTTGATGAAAGAGTATCAAGAAGGTATCCTTTTATTTGAAGCAACAAAAACGGAGATTTGGGATAGAGCATCTCAAGATTCCGCTGGATTGACACAGTATTATGAAAAAATCAAAATGCTTCCTAAATTTCAATGGAAGGAAAGAGCAGAGATAGCATTCTACAGTGTACAAGCTGGATCAGAAGGTCAGCTGGCTGCTATCAAAAAAATGGCTGGAAAGAAACCTACTGCTGATGTGTTGGCAAAGTATAATAAGAATGGCAAATCAATCCTGACCGTGAGACGAGAGACTTTTGAAAAAGGAAAGAATAGAGTCATCAAGGCTATGGACTGGAAAGTAAATGCTATATCAGAAGTAGAGGTCAATAAGCAAAACCAATCATCCAACTTTCTGAAAATAGAAAAGATAATTCCAGTATCAGGAAAAGCCTTAAATGAAGCCAGAGGGTTTGCCGTCGCTCAATATCAAGATTATCTTGAAAAAGAGTGGCTGAAGAACTTGGCTTCCTCTTATAATATAGAGGTAAATCAAAACGTGTTTGACAAAATGGTAAAATAGGTATGACTAGAGCATTTATAGCATGCCTCATCATAGCTTGCACACTACTCTTCTGGGGTTGTGATCGTTTGGAAAACCAAGAAGAGACGGAGCAGAGTCAAGTTTTGGCTCAAGCATTCAATAAAAAACTATTTCTCAGGGACTTAGAAGGTATCCTTCCGGAAGGCTATAATAGAGAAGATAGCACCATGATCTACAATGCATTTGTAGAAAACTGGATGCGCGATGCCGTATTACTGCACGAAGCAGAGCAAAAAATAGCACAAACCTTGGATATCGACAAGTTGGTTAAGGACTACCGTTCCACCTTGATCTTGCATAATTATGAAGAGATTATAGTGCAGACACAGCTGGATTCCACCATTTCTGACTCAGAATTCAACCAATTTTATGAGGCAAATAAGGATAGTTATCAACTAAAGGATCCATTGAGTCGGGTTTGGTTCATGAAAATACCTTTAGAATCCAATGAAATAGCCCAACTAGATCTCTGGTGGACCAGTCAAGATGTGGATGACCACCTCAATATGATCGAATATTGCGATACATATGCCGAGATTTATCACCTAGACAAGGACAAATGGTACGAAATCGCGAAAATAAAGAGATACATACCAACTAAATTGACTCCTTTAGGCACTTTTACACAACAAGGAGCTAATATTATAGTCTCTGATGAACGATACAAATACTATCTTCGTGTTTTTGAAATCATCCAAAAGAATGCTGCTCCACCTAAAGAGTATATAGTGGAGAAGGCGAGACAAGTTATCTTACAAAAGAGAAAGTCTACCCTGCTGGAAGAGCACAAAGAGAAATTGTACGAAAAAGAAATAAATAACGTAAAAGTATTTACCCAATGAAATATTTGATCACTAGTATTCTTTTCATTTTACCACTGATTGTTTTTGGACAGCGTGAGAAGATAGATGACATCATCGCTCAAGTTGGCGAAGAAATTATATTGTTGTCGGAAATTGAGGAGCAATTCGCTCTAGCTGCTGCACAACAAGGCACAGAAATCCCATCGGAAGCCAAATGTGGAATAATCGATCAGCTACTATCTCAGAAATTGATTCTTAATCAAGCTGCATTGGATAGTGTTATTATTTCAGACGAAGAAATAGAAACGCAACTCAATGCGCGTATAGATAGAATTTTGAGTTTTATGCAGGGAGACGTAAGCCAGTTTGAAGCGTACTATGGAAAATCTGTCAACGAAGTGAAGGCGGATTTCAGACAAGACCTCAGATCTCAGATTACGACCGAGCGTATGCAGTCTATCATACTCGGAGAAGTCAAAATAACTCCTGCGGAAGTAAAAGACTTTTTTAGTAATATCCCTGTCGATAGTCTACCTTATTTCAACTCTGAAGTAGAACTAGGAGAGATCGTCTACAAACCTAAAGTAAACGACGAGGAACGATTAAAGGCAATGAATAAGGCCCAAGAGATACGAGATCGCATAGTGGAGGGAGGCGAAGATTTTGCCGAGCTAGCTACTACTTATTCTCATGATCCAGGTTCTGCCAAGTTGGGAGGAGATTTAGGCTGGGCTAAAAGAAACACCTACGTATCTGAATTTGAAGCATCAGCGTACACACTCGAAAATGGTGAAATCTCTGAGCTGGTAGAAACCCTTTTTGGTTTTCACATCCTTCAGTTGATAGAGCGAAGAGGGAACAGTATTAAAGTAAGACACATTTTGATCTCCCCCGAAATCACTGAAAATGATTTAGATCTTGCTTACTCAAAGGTGCAAGAAGTTAGAAACGAGATTGCGGTAGATAGTATTTCTTTCAGCAGGGCTGTTAAGCGCTTTGGAGATGACAAGCAGCAAAGTTACAACAACGATGGCATCATGGTTAATCCAGCTACTGGAAATGGTTTTTTTGAGATTGGCGATTTAGAGCCAGACATCTACTTTGCTATTGACACACTTGAAATAAATGAGATGACGGCTCCGATGAAATTTCAATCTCCTTCTGGAGAGACTTTGTATCGTCTTGTTTTATTGAAGAGTAGAACAAAGCCTCACAAGGCTGACTTATCATTAGACTATAGTCGAATCCAAAAAGCTGCTCTAGAATCAAAGAAGAACATCTTCATCAATAATTGGGTAGAAGAAAAAATTGGTACCACATATATTCAATTTGAAGATCCTTATGGCACTTGCCAACCTATTATTGAACGATGGACAAAATCGAATTAGATTCTCTTATACCATTTGAAATTTAAAATGATATCAAAAAAGCCTTGCTCGAGAAATTGAGCAAGGCTTTTT
>JALZVN010000322.1 GCA_023299965.1 Saprospiraceae bacterium
ATTTGTTCTGTGAGTCTCTCTTCCAGTTGATTTGCCCATTCGGTTAATTGTTTTGATTGAATTCTTAGTTGTTTTCTTTCCTCCCGTTCAGCTGCCCCAAAGCTTCGCTTGAATCTACTGGCTTTTCTTCTGTATTCTGCAGCCTCAATTCTCACTTTTTTTATTCTCGCGCTTTCTGGATCTTTGGAGATTTTTGCTTCTATGGTATGCTGTATGATGCTTTCATCTATCCTAGAGATATTTCCAACTCTTAAGACCTCAAGTCCTAGTTCAGCAATTTTTTCAGTAAGTAAATCTACAGCAGCATTACTAGGAGCACATACTAGAATAGGTTTTTCTTTTTCGGATAATGCCTTAATAGCGGCTACTAATGTGGTTGTCTTACCTGTGCCAGGAGGACCATGCACAACGGTTAGGTCGTAGCTATCTAGTATTGCATTAACAGCCTTGTTTTGAGAAGGATTCAGTTTTTCATTATGATATTTTGATGTTTCTAGGGCAAATCTAGGTTCCTCTTTTCCTAAGATGACTTCTTTGAGCTCTGCTAGTCTATCCGTTTTGGAGAAAGTAACTTTTTCTAGTGCCTTTTCCATTTCTAGATAGGTACGTTCATCAAATAGTAGCTCAACGCCAATTAAACCAGAGTCAATATACGTTGGTAGATCGGTGCTATTCAAAATGATCTTCATTTTGTGTTTATCCACATAATGAACTACCCCAGTCATCTCGGTGTGTTTGACATGGGTGTCATTACAAAACAAGTTGACGATTTTACCTGGTCTAAATTGAGTTTTATACTTCCTGTATTTGTGAAAATGGACTATCACAAAAGCACGACTACCATGTGTGTAGCCACTTTTATCCACATGAATAGGGTACCAGCAGTAGCCCTTTTTCTTTTTTTCCTCCAAAGATAATGCTTGAATCTTATCCTTATATTGAGTAAAGTCCTCTGTTTTCTCAACTTGGAGCAACTTTGCTAAGTTTTTGAGTTGATTAGTGACCGTTTCAGACATTTCTTTGTTTATTTGAGAAACGAAGATAGCATATGAAAATGAAGAAAGAAAAATCTTCTTTCAAGCAACAGTTTAGAGCTTTAAAGAATCTAAAACCATTTTTCAAAATGGTTTGGGAGACTGACCGCTCTATGACTACTGCCAATGTAGTCCTTCGTCTCATCCAATCCTTTATTCCTTTAATGATGCTCTATGTAGGAAAGGAGATAGTGGATGAAGTGATCCGATTGATTAATGTAGGAGGCGAAGATTTGAGTGTTATCTGGTTTTGGTTATTGATAGAACTAGGATTAGCTGTTTTCTCTGAAGTTATGAATCGCTCTATCACCTTGATTGATTCTTTATTAGGAGATCTGTTTTCTAATAAAAGTTCAGAACAACTTATGCGGCATGCTGCTCAATTGGATCTATACCAATTTGAGGATGCAGAGTTTTATGATAAACTAGATATGGCGCGTCGACAGACTACAGGTCGTACAATACTGCTTTCACAAGTACTAACCCAATTGCAAGATATTGTCACTGTGACTAGCCTTGGAGTTGGATTAGTGTATTTCAATTTTTGGTTAATACTGATATTGATACTTGCAGTAGTACCTTCATTTTTAGGGGAGACCCACTTTAATCAGCGGACTTATTCTCTAACCAGGAGTTGGACCCCCGAAAGGAGGGAGTTGGATTATTTGAGATATATAGGCGCTAGTGATGAAACGGCCAAGGAGATTAAGATCTTCAATCTAGCTGATTTTCTAGTGAAGCGCTTCAGGAATATAGCTGATAAGTATTATCATGCGAATAAATCGGTAGCGACTAAGCGTGCCATTTGGGGTACTTGTCTGTCAGCTATTGGGACATTCGCCTATTATGGAGCCTATGTCTTTATCATTATACAAACGGTGGGTGGCTTGATCACAGTGGGTACTTTAACTTTTTTGGCAGGTTCATTCAATAGAATGCGTTCTATGCTACAAAACATTATGAATCGCTTTTCGAAGATTGCTCAGGAAGCACTCTATCTAGAAGACTTTTTTGATTTCTTGAGTTTGAGTCCAAAGATTACTACTGTTGAAAATCATCTATTGTTTCCAAATAAAATAAAGGAAGGTTTCGTATTTGAGAATGTCAGTTTTAAGTATCCGAATGCCGAAAAATATGCAATCAAGGACTTAAGTTTTCATTTGCGACCAAATGAAAAGCTGGCGCTAGTAGGCGAAAATGGGGCAGGGAAAACGACACTTGTAAAGCTATTGGCCAGGTTGTATGAACCAACTTCTGGTAGAATATTGCTAGATGGAAAGCCATTAAATCAATATGGATTGGCGGATTTAAGAAATAACATTGGCATCATCTTTCAAGATTATATTCGGTTTCAGATGAAAGCTTCTGAAAATATTGCTATTGGTAATATCTCTAAAATAGTAGAACTCCCGTCTATAAAAAATGCAGCACAAAAGAGCCTCGCAGATACTGTGGTTAATGAATTGCCTGAAGAATACGAACAAATGTTGGGTAAGAGATTTGCCAAGGGGGTAGAACTCTCCGGAGGGCAATGGCAAAAAGTGGCGCTGGCTAGAGCGTATATGCGTGAAGCCCAGCTGCTCATCCTAGATGAGCCCACATCTGCATTAGATGCTAGAGCAGAACATGAAGTGTTTCAGCGCTTTGCAGAATTGATAGAAGGTAAAGCAGCGGTTTTAATCTCTCATAGATTCTCTACGGTACGGATGGCAGATCGGATCTTATTTTTAGAATATGGACAATTGCTGGAATTAGGTTCTCATGAAGAATTGCTAGCTAAAGATGGCAAGTATGCAGAACTCTTCAGGTTGCAAGCTAAAGGATATTTATAGAGGTACCTTATAGTGACTTTGTCTATATTTTAGGAAGTTTGACTATTCGCATACTGAACACCAAACTTATACAATCAACTCAGTGCTAAGGGCTCTCTCGACCTCGCGTCGGGGCACGTCACAACAAGGCAATGGATGAAGCCCATTATATCTGAGTGTTTTGCGAAAAGTACTGAAGCTACGCCATAGAATCGCCATGCTACCATGTGGCGTACTTTCAGCACTTGCTAAACTCACTTTACTGTAATAGGGATTTATCCTATTATATCTCATGTGCTCTCCTGCGAAAGGTGGGACAAGCTGTTCAGGAGCAGGATAAACTATAAAAAAGACAAAATCTAGTAACCCTATTCTGAGAATTTTAACAATTTAATCTGGTGCACAACAAGCGGATAGTCAGTTAGGAAAATATGAACTTATTTATCTATTTCATCTCGCGACTCGCCTACGGCGACCAAGCTAGACAAGTGGAACGCGTAGAGGCAAAGGATCGAAGTGGCATCCCACTTTTTCGTGGGATATAACGGAGAGCCTGGTCCAGTCTATCTGTCCTGATGTGCTAGGGGGGCGCGCTTTGCTGTCATCTGGATAGATAGATTTGGATGACCCCAAATATGTAAACCCTTGGTACTGATAAGCTGTAAAGTGTTTAGTGTATTTAGCACCTTCGAGACAGATTTCTATTAGAATCATTTAAGTGTAAATAAAAATAAACAAGTCTTCATAAAGCTATGTTTATGTGGTATCAAAGCATTATTTTTGAGGCAAATTATCATTTGACATGACACAGAATAGCAATTTTGACTTGTTTGAAAATAGACATATAGGGCCTAATGAGGAGGCGACAAAAGAGATGTTAGAGACCATTAAGGTGAAATCTCTTAAAGCACTTATAAAGGCAACTATACCTAATCAGCTGTTGCTGAAAGGCGAGATGAATATACCAGATGCTCTATCTGAATATGACTATATCCAAGAGCTAAAAACAGTAGCTAAGAAAAACAAGGTTTTTAAATCTTACATTGGTCAAGGGTACTATGACACTATCACCCCTAATGTGATCGCTAGAAATGTGTTTCATAATCCGGGTTGGTACACTCAGTATACTCCGTATCAAGCGGAAATCGCTCAAGGAAGATTAGAGGCATTGTTGAATTTCCAAACGATGGTCAGTGATTTGACAGGCTTGCCTATAGCGAATGCTTCATTACTAGATGAAGGTACTGCTGCTGGGGAGGCAATGATGATGTTCTACAGCCAAAAGAACAAAAGAAATAAGGGAGAGGATATTCAAAATGAGTTTTTTGTAGATCAACATGTGTTTGAGCAAAACAAAGAGGTTGTGCTTACTCGAGCAGAGCCGCTAGGAATCAAGGTAGTGATAGGCGATTGGGAATCATATGAGCCCAATGAGAAAACGTTTGGCGTACTGTTGCAGTATCCTACTGCTCAAGGAGAAGTAGTAAATTATAAAAAGTGGGCAGCAAAGTGCCAAAAGAAAGGTGTTTTTGTCACAGTGGCTGCTGATCTATTGAGTCTGTCGTTGCTGACTCCTCCTGGTGAGTGGGGGGCTGATGCTGTGGTTGGTAATACACAGCGTTTCGGTGTACCTATGGGCTATGGTGGTCCTCACGCTGCGTACTTTGCTACGAAGGATTCGTTTAAGAGATTGATACCAGGTAGAATAATCGGGGTATCTGTAGATGCGGATGACAATCCTACATTAAGGATGGCTTTGCAAACTAGAGAACAACATATCCGTCGTGAAAAAGCTACTTCAAATATTTGTACGGCTCAGGCTTTGCTTGCAGTGATGGCTAGTATGTATGCTGTCTATCATGGCAAAGACGGCATTTTGCGTATTGCGAATAAGATCCATGGTCTAGCACAAATGTTAGAAGAAGGCCTCCAAGGTCTTGGCTATAAGATGGTAACGGATAGTTACTTTGATACGATTTGTGTTAAGGTTTCTAAAAAAATCCTACCAGGGATCAAGAAGAGAGCTATCAAAGCAGGAGTTAACTTGTTCTATACGGATAAAACAATCACAATAAGTATAGGGGAAACTTGTAAGGAGTCAGATATCCTGGAGCTTGTAGAGGTATTCAATACTAGGAATAAAAGATCTGCTACTAAGAATCTACAACTAGGAAAAAGGAAGCTAAATTTTGAACGTAAAATGGTACGTAAAGTAGACTTTATGAACCATTCTGTATTTAGTTCTTATCAGACAGAGACCAAAATGATGCGCTACATTAAGCGTCTTGAAAATAAAGATTTGTCCTTGGTACATAGCATGATTGCTTTAGGCTCATGTACTATGAAGCTAAACGCTGCGACACAGTTGATGCCTGTAAGTTGGGATGAGTTTGCTAATATTCATCCATTTGCTCCAGCTAACCAAACGAAAGGATATACTCAGATTTTTGAAGAGTTAGAGCGATACCTTTGTGAACTGACTGGCTTTGACGCTTGTTCTTTGCAGCCTAACTCTGGCGCACAAGGAGAATACGCAGGACTTATGACTATCAGAGCCTATCACAAAGCCAATGGAGATCAGAATAGAGACATTGCCTTGATTCCTTCATCTGCTCATGGGACGAATCCTGCAAGTGCAGTGATGGCTGGTATGAAAGTAGTGGTTGTAGCCTGTGATGAAAACGGAAATATCGATGTCGAAGATCTTATAGCTAAGGCTAAACAATATAAAGATACCTTGAGTGCACTCATGGTAACGTATCCTTCTACACATGGTGTGTTTGAGCCAGAGATCAAAAAGATATGTAAGACGATTCATCAATTTGGTGGTAAGGTATACATGGATGGCGCCAATATGAATGCTCAAGTAGGATTGACAAATCCGGGTGTCATCGGTGCTGATGTATGTCATCTTAATCTCCACAAAACATTTGCTATACCACATGGTGGTGGTGGACCTGGTATGGGACCGATCTGCGTGAATGAAAGCTTAGCTCCTTTTTTACCGCGTCATGCTTATGCTAAGACTGGGGGCAAGAAAGGAATCAAAGCGGTATCTTCGGCGCCTTGGGGCTCTGCAAGTATACTATTGATTTCGTACGCATACATAAGGCTACTTGGTAAGCAAGGGTTGAAAAATTCGACTATCTATGCCATCTTAAATTCTAATTATATTAGAGTACAATTGGAATCTCACTACGACGTATTGTATGTAGGAGAGAAGGGTATGGCAGCCCACGAGTTGATCTTAGACCTTAGACCATTTAAAGCATTTGTGAGTGCTGAGGACGTGGCTAAGCGTTTGATTGATTATGGTTTTCATGCACCGACTTTATCATTCCCAGTAGCGGGTACTATCATGATAGAACCTACGGAGAGTGAAAGCAAAGATGAATTGGATCGCTTCTGTGCGGCTATGATCAGTATCCGAAAAGAGATAGACGAGATAGCAAGAGGGGAGTATGATAAAGAAAATAACGTACTGCACAATTCACCACATACTTTAGAGAGAGTGACAGTTGACACATGGGAATTTCCATATTCTAGAGAAAAGGCGGCTTATCCGATTTCGTATTTACGAGAAGGCTTTAAATTTTGGCCAACAAGTGCACGTGTGAATAACGCGTTTGGAGACAGAAATTTGATTTGTACATGTCCTTCTATAGAGTCTTATCAAACTGAAGAAGCTGAGGCGGAGCCTGTAGCGTAAAAAGCAAAATATGATTGTTGTTACAGGTGCTTACGGATTTATTGGTTCTTGTTTGGTGCGCTTGCTCAATGATACTGGGCAAGAGATTTGTGCAGTAGATGACTTCTATAAGGACAAGAAAGAACCGAATCTAGCTAACAAGCAAATAAGAGAATGGATTCATAGAGATATATTTCTCTCTTGGTTTGCTATGCACTATAAAAAAGTGGATGCCGTTTATCATCTTGGAGCTAGGACAGATACTACCGAGCAAGACAGTACTATTTTTGATGAACTCAATGTCAATTATAGCAAGAGAATTTGGGAGATCTGTGCGCAACAAAATATACCTTTAGTTTATGCCTCAAGTGCAGCAACCTATGGATTGGGTGAGCATGGATATGAGGACAATCATAAAGTTGTGGATAAGCTCGCACCTCTAAATCCATATGGAGTTTCAAAAAACGATTTTGATAAGTGGGCCTTGCAGCAAGAGGCTCAGCCACCGTTTTGGGCAGGGCTCAAGTTCTTCAATGTCTATGGACCAAACGAATATCATAAGGGGAGAATGGCTTCGGTCATTTTTCACACTTTCAAGCAAGTTCGATCTACGGGGGCGATGAAGTTATTTCGATCACATCATAAGGACTATAAAGATGGGGAGCAGCAACGTGACTTTATTTATGTCAAAGATGTAGTCAAGGTATGCCAATGGTTGATGGAGAATAAACCAGACAATGGTTTGTACAATCTTGGTACCGGCATATCGCGTACTTTTTATGACTTAGCGGCGAATACTTTTAGGGCTATGGATTTGGAACCAGAGATCAGTTTTATAGATACCCCTGCGGATATCCGCGACAAGTATCAGTACTTTACAGAGGCAGATATGACCAAGCTCAAAAAGGCTGGATACCCTCATGATTTTTATACCTTAGAAGAAGGCATCAAGGATTATGTGCAGCAGTATATGAAGACAAGAAAAATTTGGTAAAATGTTTTTAGGAGGCATCAGCTGAATCCGCCAA
>JALZVN010000323.1 GCA_023299965.1 Saprospiraceae bacterium
CAAATTGTAGCAAAAGTTACAGGAGGTACAGCGCCTTATCAATACATTTGGTCGAACGGAGCTAGCAACAGTACTCTTGTAGGCGTCGGAGCGGGAGAATTCCACCTTACCGTCACAGATAACAATGGATGCAATATCACCAGAAGCTATATCATAGATCAAGAAGAAGTAGATTTTGATTTGGAGTTTGACATTAGCAATAATACATGTAGCGGATTGGATGAAGCACAGATCACCGTATTGAATGCATCTGAGATTAGTGAATTTGACTGGAGCACGGGAGGGTCTGAAGCTAGTATTTCTAATTTAGCAGCCGGAGAATACACCCTAAATTATATTACGCAAATTGGATGCAGCGGTACACAGTCTTTTACCATATCAGAACCAGATGCTCTAGCAGCAGAGACTGTGGTCAACGACAACATATGCGGCGATGCTAAAGACGGAAGGATAGAATTAATCATTGATGGAGGTACTCCTCCTTACATTATGGCTTGGTCAAATGGAGAAAGCACTCCACTAATTGATGAATTGGAAGCCGGTAACTATAGTGTGACTATCAATGACGATAATGGATGTGCTATCATACTGGAAGAAGTCATAAGTGCTCCGATTAGTATCGTACTAGAAAGTGCTAATGTCTCAAGTCAAGTCTGTGAAGATATCGAGGAAGGCATGATCAGCGTGAATATTTCTGGTGGAACTGGAGAACTTATATTTGCATGGAGCAATGGTGCAAGTACACCTAGTATCTCAAATCTTGCTCCTGGACTATACGAACTCTCTGTGACTGATGAATTGAACTGTACTCAAATTTTTGATTTTTTAGTGGATGAGGCGATCGCCTTACCTGAATTAAATGTAACACAATCAGACCCTAGTTGTACAGGAGACGCAAACGGATTAGTTGAACTTTCGGCTGTGGATGGCATCTCCTACACCTGGCCAGATGGATTTATTGGAAATGAAAGAGACGACTTGCCTGCAGGAGAATATGAAATTACTGTTGCTAATAGTTCAGGGTGTACAGACCTCATCCTTGTCAGCCTATCCGAACCAGAAGAATTAGACATGTTTTATATATTAGAGAATGCTTCTTGTTTTGGCTTATCTGATGCGAGTATAGAAGTATTAACCACTGGTGGAACCGAACCATATACTTTGACTGTAGAAAATACGGCATCTCAAATTTTTGATGTTACTAGTACGCAAAGCCTTGAAGGCATTCCGGCGGGCTTATATTTCATATCACTGCTTGATGATAATGGCTGCGCACTGAGCTCTCCATTAGTCCTAACAGAACCAGATTCTATAATTATTGAAGCGGAAGTTTTTGATGTCTCTTGCTTTGGAGATAGGGATGGACAAATCACAGCACTTGTTTCTGGAGGAACTGGAGAATATACATATGACTGGGGAACAGGTGAGAATAGCAGTACTATTCAAAATCTACCTGGAGGCACTTTCCTACTAGAAGTTGTCGATGAAAACAACTGTTTAGCTTTCGAAACTTATGACGTATTGGAGCCTACTCCTATTCAAGTACTTCCGGCTTTCACCGCTCCAAGTCAAGCTAATAATGATGGCGTTATATCTCTAATTTTATCAGGAGGCCTCCCTCCCTATACCGTCAATTGGAGCGATGGGGTAGAAGGATCACAAAGGTCAGAGTTGGAAGCTGGTACCTATGAATACACCGTTCTTGATGCAAACAATTGCATAATTTCAGACAGCATAGTACTAGAAGGTCCAAATAGTATTAGGACACCAAACAAACTAGAAGAAGTTACCATCTTCCCTAACCCTGTAAATCAGGTATTATTTATAGACGTCAAGATCAACTATGCCAATCTAAAGTTATCCTTATATAATACACTTGGACAGGAAGTATATGGAAGTCACTTTGATCGCTACTCTATCGGAAGACATCCAGTCCCTGTGCAACAACTAGCTTCCGGGATATACTATCTGAGCTTATCCAATGACAGCAATGCAGGTATTTACAAGGTGGTTGTAGAACATCCATAGCAACCATTTCCAATTCTCTACGAATTGTATCATCTTTGATTCCAAATCCAATCTTTTAAGATGACAGGAAATCAATCTATAGGTAAAGCGCTCTATGATGCTCACCCTACGTACCAAGAAGCTTCATTACAGCATCGCAGATTTAAGCACGCAGATATAGTTCCACTGATTGAGCGACTCCAATCTAGTACTGCTGAGGTGAATGTTTTAGGTCAGAGTATAGAGCAGCTTGATATATACGAAATCAAACTTGGTGCTGGCGAAAAGAACATCATGCTTTGGACTCAGATGCATGGCGACGAGCCTACATCAACAATGGCTATTTTTGACATGCTTCATTTTTTGCAGTCCAGCGATTCTGAATTTTCTGAGCTGCGTCAATTGATTTTATCCGAACTGACTATTTGTTTTATCCCAATGCTCAATCCAGATGGGGTAGAACGCTTCCAAAGAAGGAATGCTATGGAGATTGACCTTAACCGAGATGCCGTAAATAGGGCTTGCCCGGAGTCTCGTATCCTGAAGGCAGCACATGAGAAGAACAAACCCCTATTTGGATTCAATCTCCATGATCAAAGCAAGTATTACAACGTACCCAAAACAAGCAATACTGCAAGCCATTCTTTCTTGGCTCCAGCATACAACTATGAAAAAGAGATCAATGGTACCCGTAAGGCCGCTATGCAAGGAATTGCTTTGATGAATGAGGTACTCGACGTGCTGCACCCCAATCATACTGGTAGATACAATGATGATTTTGAGCCCAGAGCTTTTGGAGATAATATCCAACTATGGGGCACTAGTACCATACTAGTCGAAGCCGGAGGTATGAAAGAGGATCCAGAAAAACTGGAGATTCGCCGCATGCATTTTGCAATTCTATTGACACTACTATACAACATAGCTACTGACACTGTAAGTGAACATTCCGTAGAGAAGTACTGGGCTATCCCAGAGAATGACCGTAAGCTTAACGACCTCATCCTACGCAATATCAACATACCTTTACTAAACAAGACCCTAGACATCTCTATCAATCTTCTTGAAAAAGAGGATGATTCTGCTTTAGGATACTATCCGGAGGCTCAGATTGAAGATCTAGGAGATCTATCTACTTTCTTCGGGTATGTGGAATTTGACGCTAAAAACCTCAAATATGTAAAAGCAGCCGTTTATCCTGAGATTATCAATGATAAAGCTTCGCTTGAAGCCCTTGACTTTGAAACATTACATCAGAAGGGCATTGGAGTCGTAAGAGTGAGCAATATTGAACTAAAACAGTCTTTTGACCGTATACCTTTATTGGTTATTGGAGCGAATGAGGAGGCAGAATGGAGCCTAAAACCAGAAAATAAATGTGCTTTTTTTCTTGAGGACGCGATAGGAATAAAATTTGCAGTTATTAATGGAAAATTACACGAATTAGACAGCTAATGTGGTTTTTTACACCATTGTTTTTTAGCTTTGCAAAAATTATTAAAATGAATAATCAAGCTTCAGATAAATCAAGTCTTTCCTTCTATATAATGTTTGTGATTTCTCTAATCGCTTTCGTAGGATTACTTATGTTCGCCAATGAGTGGTTTTGGTTATCCATTCCTACATTATTGACTTCATTGGTATATATCTTTAAGGTAATTTAGATATCAGCCTTTAGCCCAGATCTTCTGGGTAGTATTGGGTATCAACATTCTTTATTGCTTTCGTAGCATACGTTATCTGCCCTACGTGGTAAGAGAAATGCTCTATTACGTGGACTATAATACTTAGTCCAGATTCTTCATAGACCTGCACCTTCTTAAGTTTTACTAAGTCTTCGACCTTCGCGTCTGCTAACACAGTTTGTGCATCTCTGATGGTTTTTTCTATTTCGGCTATCAATTCGGCTTTTGTATAGCCACCTACTGCTGCAAACTCTCGATCACGTGTGCGTACGTCAGGCAGCCCCCCAAATCCAGCGCAAATCCACTGTCTAACATTTCCACTGAGGTGTAGTATGAGATTACCAATGCTCACCGTATTTTGATTGGGTCTCTCCCACACTTCATCTTCAGAAAAGAAGGAAAGACACTTGACTATTCTAACTAATCCCTCTTCGTAAACACGTCGGTCAAATTCAGATATCAAATTTTTCAACAGTTTAACCTCTGTGCTCATATGCTAATGTTTTTAGTGAAGGTGTTTGTATTTCCCATACCATCGGTAAGCCTCAATTTGAACACGTGCTCTCCAGGCTGTAAATATTCATCAAAGCGATAACTGATCGTTTCCGTCTTGCCATTATAGCTCATCAATATCCACTGGTCATCGAGATAAGCTTCATAACTCATCCCCTTACCTCCTTTTCCTACATCAAAATTATCTTTTATTTTAAAAGATATAGCGCTTCGATTGTTCCAATTTTTCCAGAATCGTACTGGTTCTATAGTAGGTGGTACGGTATCTAGCAAAATGCAAAAATTACCCAATTGACTCGTCTTGGTCTTCAACATATCTCCTTCCCAGCTCCCCCCGCAATTGGAATACTTCTGACCATCTCCACAATAGCCAATAAATGCCTTGTCCTTATATGCACCTAAAGGTCGATTGGGTCGAATGCCGATGTCAAAGTATTTGTGGATTGGCGTCAGTCGATTATGCAGATGGTATACTTTCGAAAAAACATTGTAGGAACGCTCTACTGACGTGAGGAACTGCAATTCTAAATTTCTGTAAAGAGAGCCCTTTGACAAAAACAAACTAAAATCTTCTCTATCTATTTGGTTGTCTTGATCATAATAGAGCAAATATTGATACGAATCATTTTCAAACTCAACCTTCTTTTTCGATTTTTTAAGCCAAAAATTCAATTCGCTGCGGTTTTCGTTCATATCAGTAACTAAATATTTGATCTTAATAGCTTTAGTATCTGACACATTGATCACGCCGTTGTATTCATTCGTTTCATAGATGGACAAATCATTACCTGGCAACCTGAAGCATCTATTGAAATAACTCTTTTTTTGTTCTCGCTCTGGGTAATCAAGATGAGCATTGATGTATCTAGTTTCATCAAAAGAAATCTCATCCATCGTAAATCTAAAATGCAAACTATCCTCCACGTACATTTCTAATGCATAGATCCCATTGAGGTTAGACACATCCGTCATCTGATCATAAGCCTTGACTGCTACACCAACCTGCCAGCTATCTACCATCACTGTATCTGAGCTTGCTTTATACTTTCCACCGCTTCTACGAAGGCTATATTGCTTTGAATCCAGCTCATTCATATTGGCATCTAATCCGTACACTTTTATCGCCCTCAAGTCAGGTCTAACCTTATCTGCTATCTTCAAACCAAAGAGCAGTGGATTTATTGGCACTTCACTTTTTGTATCTCTAATCTCGAAATGCAAATGAGGACCATATGATCTCCCACTCAAACCTAATGTTCCAATAAAGTCGCCTTTAGCAAAATCAAAAAGACCAGCAGGAGGGTAGTGTTCTATTTCTGAGGCTTTATCTAAGTATCGTTGCCTATGCATGTATTCTGTAATCTCTGTTGGAAATTTATCTAAATGCGCGTAAACACTAGTATACCCATTTGGATGATCAATATACAAGGCATTGCCATATCCACTTGATTTGATATTGATCCTAGATACTGTACCCTCCGCAACTGCATAAATGTCTTGCCCTATCTTTCCTCCTTTCGCTTTGATATCTATACCCGCATGAAAATGATTTGGTCGCAATTCCCCAAATGTGCCACTCAATTTTATTTCCTCATCCACTGGCGAGAGAAAATAATCTTGGGGATAATCCTTGACTACAGTGGTCCCTAGATGGATCGTTGCCGAAATACTAATGAAAGCAAAAAATAGAATGAAAAATCGGGTCATAGTACAAATATAGGGTTCGCATTAAATTTACTCTATAAATAAGTCCGACCAATTTTCTGCTTGGTGATCCATATCATTATTCTTATCCATCAAGTTCAAGAATATTTCACGAGGTATTGCTTCTGCTCCAAGACTAGCTAAGTGAGGCGTTTCTTGCTGACAGTCTATTAGGGTATACCCTCTTTTTGTCAACTGTCTTACTAGGCTTATGAATCCAAATTTAGAAGCATTGGTCGCATTGGCAAACATAGACTCCCCAAAGAATACTTTCCCCATGGCTATTCCGTACAATCCTCCCACTAGTTCATCCTCTGAATATACCTCTACAGAATGTGCCCACCCCATCTTATGCAAGCGTATATAGGCCTCAATCATTTCATCTGTAATCCATGTGCCATTTTGTCCTTTGCGCTTAGACTGGCTACAATGTGAAATTACTTGCTCGAAGCAAGTATCGTATTTTACTGTAAATTTTTTCTGATTAAAATATGGGCGCATGCTTTTACTCACCTTTAGATTTTCAGGAAAAAGTACAAAGCGAGGATTGGGGCTCCACCAAAGGAAAAGTTCTCCTGGATTGAACCAAGGAAATATCCCATTCTTATATGCCAATAAAATTCTTTCTGGTGAAAGGTCTCCACCTACAGCCAGCAGACCATCCTCATTACTAAGACTAGCATGAGGAAAAATCAACTCTTCTTGAAGCCAATACAATTATATAGGGAGGTAATAATGTGTTTTATTAATCGCGAGATTCAATTACCGCAGAAAGTCCACGATTAACCAGCTCATTCTTTAAAGGCTTAAGTACATTCATAGGAGCAGTTTTTACAGCTGCCTTACCCTTATAATGCACTAATAATGAAAGTTGTTCTGATTGCTCAAATGTATGACCAATAACTTCAACAAAACATTGGATAACCCAATCGAAAGTATTGTGATCATCATTATACACCAAAAGCTCATTAGTGGCTCCGACATCTGTCAATTCCTCAACAACTACTTCCTCTAATTCTTCAACAGCTGTATTATAGATATTTTTGAATTGTGCTTCTTTTAAACTTGACGTATACATATTATTCAACATTTATTCTTATTCTCTAAGGTTAAGGTAACTATTTTATCTCAGATAATGTCCCTTTAATCGCGTCAAAATTTGGCAAATCACCTGGACTAGCACAAACTTCTGAGTATTTCACTACTCCTTCTTTATCTATCACAAATGCACTCCTTTTTGACACACCTTGCATCCCAAAAGCAGGAAATTCATCATACAATGAATCGTATGCCTTACTTGCTGTTTTATTAAAATCAGACAACAAAGGAAAGTTTAATTTTTGTGCTTCTTTGTACTGCTCTAATACAAAAGGAGAATCCACAGAAATCGCAACAATATCCGCATTCATATTACTATAGTTAGCAATATCATCTCTCATGGTACAAAGCTCAGTAGTACACACCCCAGTAAAAGCTAGTGGAAAGAAAAGGACGACTACGTTTTTTCCTCTATAATCACTCAGATTAACGGTTTGCTTACTATCTGACACTAATGAAAAATCAGGGGCTTTAGAACCAATAGATATTGCCATTTAAGTAGTATATTTATTTCTATTTGAAAATGCTCTACACCTTGTGCATAAGCTTATTTAGTGCAAAATTAACTATTTCTTATCAAAAAGTAACCCCCTTTAGATAATGAGCAAGGTCTTTTAGCAGAATAATAACTAAAATAGCTCTTAAACTACCAATTTTGAACTATCAAGAGCAGTTAGATCAACAACTACTTCTTAAGTATTATCAAACAAGTGACCAAGTATACTTGGCCCAATTGTTTAAAAGATATGAACATCTCATCTACGGGGTCTGCCTTAAATACTCCAATGACCCAGATTGGAGCAACGATCTGAAAGGTCAGATCTATGAAAAACTAGTCCAAAAAGCAAAAGAATCAGAAGTATCACAAGTGAAAAACTGGCTATACACATTAGCCAAAAATTTGTGTATTGATGAAATACGGAAAAAGCAAAGAAAAGCATCTGCATTAAACAAATTCAAAGAATTTCAATTGAATATATATGATGCTGTGGATTCTGATGCCGAAGAGCGTCTTATAATAAAGCAAGATGAAGACGATCTCATCAAGTTAATGAACGACGCGCAAGCAATTCTAACAGAAAAACAACGCATTTGCATGCGGTTATTTTTTTTTGAACGCCATTCCTATTTGGAAATAGTCAACCAAACAGGTATGGAAATCAAAGAAGTGAAAAGTTATTTGCAAAATGGCAAAAGGAAAATGAAGAATTATATATACAAAACTCTAAATAGTTACGCATGACTTGGGACCCAAAAGATATCCACGAAAGTAGATCTTGTCTCACGAAGATGGAGATTAAAGCATATTTAGCAAAATCGACTTCTAAGCACGAAAGCTTCGAAATGGAGAACCATATGCTAGATTGTGAATTGTGCCGAGATGCGCTAGAAGGTTATACCCAACACCCAAATGGACTCAACAATAAAGACTCAAAGACAAAATCCTATTCTTTTAAATCCTGGCTAGCTATAGCAGCAGGCCTAATCATACTTGTACTGGGTGGTCTGGCTGTACACAAGTATCAAATCGCAAATCAACACAACAGTATCTTTGCGCAATTTTATCAAAAACCCAATTGGGATAATCAGACTAGAGGGGCAGCCTCTTCTTCTGAGTTAAATGAAGCGGTGCAAAACTACAATCAGGGGCTTTATCAAGCCGCAGTGCCTAGCTTTGACTCCCTACTCAACAGCAAAGAAGACAATAACCAAATGCGGCTATTCAAAGGAATTGCCCATTTAGAAATGAATGAATTCAGTCAAGCAGAGGAAGAACTCAACACTGTCAGAATCAATAGTGATGTTTATTTTGAAGAAGCCAGTTGGTACTTAGCCTTACTTAAAATCAAAACAGAGAATCTGCTCGAAGCAAAAGCCTATTTGGACGAATTGATAGAACTAGAAAATAGCTTCTATCGTGACCGAGCCCTAGAAATGAAAAACAGGCTGCAAAAATAAATTTACAGCCTGTTTCTATATTGTATAACTATAAGAATTCTATTTCAAGAACTCAATACTTCGCGCTACGAACTTACTCAAACCTTCCCCTTTCAGCATACCTTGATTGAGTAATGCTAATTGATATAGGTAATTTGCAAACTCACTCTTCTTTTCATCATTTCTCATCTTGTTGAGCTTCTCAGCTACTAAGGTGTGATTAGAATTTATGATCACGTTATACGACTCCGGCATGATACTCATATCCATACCTTGCATGCGCTGCATTTCCGCCATTCTTCTCATGAACTCAGGCTTTGTAATGATCACTGGTGGCTCATCTGGTGAAAGCGCCTTCATTTCAAAGCGATTCGCTTCTGCTGCGATATTATCCTTGAATATTCCCAATACTTTTTCCGTTTCTTTCTCACTCAAGACAGACTCCACAGTCTCGTCTTTCTGCACCAGGTTGCTAACTATATCGGAATCCACACGCACAAAAGTAACTTTGTCTAACTTCTGCTCCAGCTGCTGCATAGAATGATTATCTATCACATTATCCATTACCAATACATCGTACCCCTTGTCTTTAGCAGCCTTCACATAACTAGCCTGCTCTTCTTTATTATTACAGTATAAGAATACCTGCTTCTCATACTTATCTGTCTGAGCCGTCTTTATCTTCTCTCTATACTCCTCTACTGTATAATACTTACCATCTGTGCTTTCCAACAAAACAAACTTGATCGCTTTCTCATAGAACTTCTCGTCGCTCACCATCCCATACTTCACAAACACACTCAAATCACTCCACTTCTCTTCATATGATTCACGCTTCTTCTTGAACAGCTTGCTCAACTTCTCCGCCACTTTCTTTGTGATATAGCTTGTAATCTTCTTTACATTCGCATCGCTTTGCAAATAAGACCTAGACACGTTCAATGGAATGTCTGGAGAATCAATCACACCATGCAAGAGTGTCAAAAATTCTGGCACTATCTCTTTCACTTCATCCGTTACGTACACTTGATTGCTGTACAGTTGAATCTTGTTCTTTTGTACCTCCATTGAGTTATTAAGCTTAGGAAAGTACAATACTCCTGTTAAATTAAATGGAAAGTCAATATTCAAATGTATCCAAAACATCGGCGGCTGACTGAATGGGTATAGTTCGTTATAAAAACTCTTATACTCTTCATCTTTAATTTTATTCGCAGCCTTCTTCCAGATTGGATTTGGATTATTGACGATATTATCGGTCACTACATCTGTCCCTTCCTTGTCTTCGTCATCTTTATAGACCTTTTCCGTCTTTGTTCCAAACTTAATCTCGACAGGCAAAAATTTGCAATACTTATTAAGTAACTCCTGGATTCTAGCTTCCTCTAGATATTCTGTTGCGTCGTCACTCACGTGCAAAATGACATCTGAGCCTCTTTCTCTCTTATCTACTTTATCTAAAGTATACTTTGGATCACCTTCACAAGTCCACATTACCGTGCGATCTTTACGCTTATGACTCTGAGTCACCACTTCTACTTTATCCGCTACCATAAAAGCAGAATAAAACCCTAGACCAAAGTGCCCAATAATAGAGCTCTCATTCTTATACTTCTCCAAAAAGTCCTGTGCACTAGAGAAGGCTACTTGATTAAGATACTTGTTGACCTCAGCTTCGGTCATACCTACCCCCTTATCTCTTATAGTGAGGGTCTTAGCCTCTTTATCCAATATTACTTCGATTGTTACATCACCAAGCTCATCTGTATAAACACCTTTTCTAGAAAGCGTTTGAATTTTGGAGGTAGCATCGACAGCATTCGAGATCAATTCTCTCAAAAATATCTCCTGATCGGAGTAAAGAAACTGTTTAATAATCGGAAAAATGTTTTCCGTTTGTACTGATATATTTCCTTTTGTCATAGATGTATGTTTTTATAGTCTTTCTTCAATATATATACCATTCAGTATACCA
>JALZVN010000324.1 GCA_023299965.1 Saprospiraceae bacterium
ACCATCCAAAAAGAATCTAGTATCTGCGTTATGTGTCATACCTACTGGTGGGCTCCATCTTGCGATGTTTGGCTCATCAGCTGGAAAATCTACAGGGTGCGTAGCTGCGCTCCATGTAGCATCAAAAATTATTCTATAGCTAGCCATTTCGTTTGGCTCGCAAGTTTCTTCATCTTCTTGGCGATCAACATATATACTATTTGAAAAGTTGAAACATCCTTCTAAATCTGCAATATTAGCTCCTGGATTTAGACCTACTAAACCGTCTTCAAAAGATAGGTGAGATACGAAACAAACACCGGTACCTTGAATATCAAAGTTAGGACCAGTGAAACTACCAGGTAGACCCTGAATAAAACCATTTTCATCTGTCACAACCCACTGGCTATTAGCGCCTGAATTACCAGAAACAGTGATTGCGTCAGCAGGAATATTATCTGCTTCACCATCACCAACACAAAAACGGAATGGACCACCTTCAAGGTTTCCTCCCGCAAGATTACAATTACTTCCGCTATCGATTCTCTCGATAATCCATGTACCTAGAGATGCTTCGCCGGCAGCGAAAATAGGACCGTCAGTAATCTTAGAAATCCCTACTCTTGGGCTTGTGTTTAGATTAGGAGAAGCAAATGTAATTCCTGAATCAGAACCTGAATCATAAGAATCAAATCTAACTCTTGTGCTCTCTGTCCATTCACCATCATTAAATAGTCTCAAACCATTGAATCCTACAAACCAATCTGGGCTAGGAGCAATCATAGAAGCAAGACTTAGATAAGGATGAGATTCAGATATATCAAATGTAAAAGAGATCGTATCTGGGGAGGGTCTTACACGGATTGGAGAATTCACTCTGAATTCTACTCCTTGACCAATCACAGCATCTATTTCATCATTCAAAGGATCTCTTGATCCTGTCTGTGACATATTTACGATACCCTGCGTAGCTATTGTTCCTTCCTCAAATAAAGGAGTAGCTGATGTATCGTGGGTAAATCCTACAGGAGGTGACCATCTGGCATCCCAAGGAAATTGATAAGGGTGAGTCGTACGACTCCATTGTGCATCAAACGTAACTCGATACGTTGCGGTAGACTCCTGCGCAAACATGGAGCCACTGACAAATATCAAGCTTAATAGTAAGATGAAAAAATAATTATTTTTCATGATTTAGAGTTTGTAAGGCATTTTTTTCAAGTATAATCTAGATGTAAATCTCCCAGTCCTTTGGTAGTCAAAAGGATAAAATAAAAAAACAATTTTCCAAAGTAGAGCAATTAGGGAAACCTAAATCTGGAGGGGCACTTATATGGTCTTGATAAAATAATGTCTATTTAATATAAAATTTAATTAGAGGGTGATTAAAAAATTACAACCTTTGTTTTCAGAATCATTAATGCAACAATCAATCTTTTATGCATTTATCTACCGTAATATAAAAGCTTTATTTATGGTACTAATAGACAAGGTGATGTACATACATCACAAAAAAGATCTCTGTAATAACTTTGGGATATCTAGCAAGAAACTTGCTTAGTGGCGAATCAATAACCAAACCAATGAGTGGTTTAAGTTAGTGAAAATAGGCGTTCAATTGTCTTTTGTAAATATTTGAAACTATAGGTTGTTTCAAATCTTAGCTTGTTCATTTGTCATCTATCTATACGTTAAGATGAATTGTGTATTTTTTGTCCTTAGTTTGTATGTAAAATAAGACTCTCGAATTTCTTATTCACTCCTACTAATAATAAGTCTTAAATCGAAGAATTTATTTGAGTAATTTTCATCGAGAATTATAAAAATCAATCAAGGTAAAAAAGCTTGTCATTAAAAAATCTGACTTTTCAGATATGAAACTTATACTCTGGTATAAAATATTTCTTTGGGGAAATATATAAATTTAAACGTGCTACTAAACTACAAATTGGCAACACAATAGTTATTAAGGCAACTATTAATTTTATCAAAATTCGAACTTTGAAAAAACAAATATTTAAGCTTTTCTAAATTCGAACATTTCCAACATTTCAAAAATTATTTTTAAACATTTTGAATTTTATACTCAGCACATGAGCCCATCAAAATGTATACTCCCAATACGCCGATACATCTAATATGGTTGTCAAGGCAAATAAAATAAAATTACTTCAGAGGTAAGTAAATTTGCTAGTACAAACTGTCCGCTGATTAATATTTTACCACCTCAACCTATTGTATATCAATCCAATATATTACCACAAAAATAACTTTTGAGTACTATTAGCTGCAGTCATTTTTGTCTTTAGTCAGACACAATTTTATCATTAAAAGATAAATTTTTCTACTGAAATATTTTTTCGCAAAAAAAAGTAAACGCTCATAGCGAAAATCATTGTTAGTGTTACAAACTTTAAAAAAGTATTTCCACGTCGAAAAAAGAACAATATTTAGGCGACAATTAAATGAAAAATTTCAATTTGAAAAATCATTCTTTCTTATCTAATATAAGTAAAAATGAGGCGACACCTACAAGCTTGACATATACGATCTAACACTTAGGCATATACGATTTCATCTATTTCCATCATCCGAACATATCGCGTAGCACCGCAGGTGTGAAGCACGACAAAGCGTGTCCCGACTGGAGTGAAACGGAACGTCGGGGCGTAGCGCGTTAGGGACAAACGGTGGTAGCGGCATCCCGACTATTTTGTACGAAGGTACCTTCGTACAAAATAGTCGGGATACAGCGGACGACGTGGTCCAGCCGCAAGGTCTGGATGGCCCCAAAATAAAACACCAGTGCTGCCCCCAATTAAATCTCCTGATAGTCAACCGCTTTGTAGAAATTGTGTTAAGTTGGAGACACAAATCATGGAGATAAGAAAATGAAGATAGGAATCATAGGTTCAGGAGTAGCGGGCATAGCATCTGCTATCAGAATGGCAAGCCGTGGACATGAGGTGGATGTCTTTGAGGTCAATGACTATCCTGGAGGAAAACTATCGGAATTTAGGCTTGGGGAGTACAGATTTGATGCAGGTCCATCTCTATTTACTATGCCTGCATATGTGGAAAAATTATATGCGGCGGCAGGTGTACCTATGGAAGAACACTTTAGCTATGAGCGATTGGATGTGGTGTGTAATTATTTTTGGGAGGACGGTACGAGAGTGCATGCTTATGCGGATGTGGAGAAGTTTTCGGAGGAGCTACAAGAGAAATTGGGTGTCGATGAAGATACTGTAAATCGTATCTTAAAAGATAGCCAACGCAAATATGATATCTGCGGAGAAATATTTTTGGAAAAATCCTTGCACAAGTTAAAGACTTGGA
>JALZVN010000325.1 GCA_023299965.1 Saprospiraceae bacterium
TGGCACCTCGAATATATCTTGGAACTACTGGTTGGAGCAATAAAGAGTGGCTCGGAAACTACTACCCGAAAAAAATCAATTCAACTGAATATGTCCAGCATTATGCAGCATTGTTTGACACCATTGAACTCAACACCACACATTATCATATCCCAGATTTAGACAAAGTCGCTTCGTGGTGCAATCAGGTAGACAAGAGCTTTAAATTTTGTCCCAAAATACCACAAATCATCTCTCATCGCTCAAACATAGCTAGTGAAACCTCACAGAGTCATACCTTCTTCAAAGCTATTGAGACTATGGGCGATAACTTAGGACCTAGCTTCATGCAACTTCCAGAGTATTTCGACCCTAAACAAGAAGATAAACTTTTGCGATTTCTGAGCAGAAAACCAGCTCATATTCCCTTATCCCTAGAACTTCGACATGCAAAATGGTTTGATGAAGATAATCAAGCCCTTAGAAGATTGGCCAAACAGCTCGTCAACTTCAATACAAGTCTAGTGGTTACGGATGTGGCTGGCAGACGAGATGTATGCCACAACCTACTGCCTACCGCCACCCTTATTGTGCGATTAGTAGGTAATGCTTTGCACGAATCAGACTTTTCACGGATGCACGCTTGGGCAGATTTGATCCAAAAGAACCAGAATAATTTGAATGATGTTTATCTTTTCTTTCACCAACCAAGCATGAAGGATATTCCGTCAATGATTAACTATTTTATTGCAAGTGCTGAGAAAATTGGCTTAGAAGGTGATTTTGAATTATTAAAACCAAATTATCAGGAAAATTCTCAACTCAGTTTGTTTTGAAACGTATAACTAGATCGAACGCTACCTACAAAACCATATCATTTTAGAGTGGTTTTTTAATATATTTAGGGTTGACAATAATTAAATACAATGGACGAAGATATTATTCCATATTTACACAGAGACATTAGTTGGCTTTCATTCAATTATAGAGTATTACAAGAAGCTAAAGACCCCAATGTCCCTCTTTTTGAGCAGATTAAATTTTTAGCAATCTATAGCTCAAACCTCAATGAATTCTTCCGTGTACGAGTCGCCAATCATAGAAACTTATTGCGCGTTGGGAAAAAAACCAAAAAGCAACTAGAATTCGAACCTAAAGAAATAATAAACGAAATTCTTGATATAGTAAATAGTCAACAAGAAGAGTTTAGTAAGATTTTTGAAAAACAAATCATACCTGCCTTACGCAAATACAAAATATATGCGCTGCGGAGAACAGATCTCAACAAGGACCAAGTAGAGTTTGTAGAGAAATATTTTCAAGATAACCTTTTACCCTTCGTACAACCCGTATTACTTCGAAAAGAAAAAATAAGACCTTTCCTAAACAATGGAGCTCTTTACTTAGCAGTGTGGCTAAAAGATAATATTAAAAACAAAGTAAAAAATGAGTTTGCCGTAGTGAAAATTCCTTCGGATCACTTACCTCGTTTTGTGCAATTGCCGTCTCCAAAAGGTAGAAACTACCTAATTATGTTGGATGATATCGTACGTCATAGCCTCAAATGGCTTTTTCCAGGCTATGATATAGAAGATAGTTTCAGTATCAAACTCACTAGAGATGCAGAATTATACATCGATGATGAGTTTTCAGGAGATCTAGTATCTAAGATCAAACAGAGCTTGAATAAAAGAAACGTTGGACCGGCCTCTAGATTTGTATACGATCGCGAAATGCCTGATATGCTTCTCAATGTCATGATTCGTAATTTCAATTTAAATAAATACGATTTAATACCTGAAGGTAGATACCATAACAACTTTGACTTCTTTAGCTTCCCTGATTTTGGGTACAACTTCCTTAAGAATCTTCCGCTGCCTCCATTGCATTATTGCCCTTTAGAAGACGCCAAAGACATATTTAAAGAAATCGCAAACAATGACCATTTAATTCATCTTCCATATCATTCCTATGATTCCGTGGTTAGATTTTTTAAAAAAGCTTCTAAGGACCCAATGGTCACTCATATAAAGATTATATTATACAGAGTAGGATCTAAGTCAAAAGTAATGCAAGCACTTATGGAAGCCGTAGAAGCTGGTAAGCAAGTAACCGCATTTATAGAAGTAAAAGCAAGATTTGATGAAAAGGCCAATTTAGAATGGGGTGAAAAACTAGAAAAGGCTGGAATCAAAGTATATTATAGTTTTCCAGGACTCAAGGTGCACTCAAAGATAGCCATCATCAGACGCATCGAAAACAATGAGCCAAAGACTTACGCTTATCTTAGTACGGGCAACTTCAATGAAGGTACTGCAAAGATATACAGTGATTTAGGTTTATTCACAGCAGATGAAAGACTTACGTCAGAAGCAACTAAAGTTTTCTCTGTACTGGAGCTAAAGAAAGGCCAACATCATGAATTTGAGCACCTCTTAGTTGGTCAGTTCAATTTGAGGCAAAAACTAGTTGAGTTTATCGATATAGAGATTAAAAATGCGACAAAAGGTAAACCAGCTTCTATTACACTCAAGATGAATAGTTTACAAGATCAGGTAATGATTGAAAAGTTATATGAAGCAGATCAAGCAGGCGTCAAAATCAATATGATTGTTAGAGGTATTTGCTCCTTTGTCCCAGGTATCAAAGGTTTTAGCTCCAACACCAGAGTCATAAGCATTGTGGATAGATTCTTAGAGCATGCAAGAATTTTTGTATTTCATAATAGCGGTAATGAACGCATTTATTGCTCTTCAGCCGATTGGATGGTCAGAAATTTAAGTTATAGAATTGAAACCACCTTCCCAATATTCGACAAAGACATTAGAACCCAAATTTTGGACTATCTAGATATACAACTACAAGACAATGTAAAAGCAAGGATAATAGACTCAAAGGGTGCTAATAAATATAAGATGACCAAAAATGATCTTGCCTTTCGGTCTCAAGAAGAAATGTATTATTATCTAAAGCGTAGATTAGAGACAATATAGATCAATAGACATGGGGCTATAAATTTCTGAAAAATATATAAGATATTATTTGATTTATTTAGAAGCTTTATCCTATATTTGCAGCCCGAGGGAAAGACCTCGGATAATAACATTTGCGAAAGTAGCTCAGCTGGTAGAGCACGACCTTGCCAAGGTCGGGGTCGCGGGTTCGAATCCCGTCTTTCGCTCCACTTATAGAACATGTATTCTACTAAAGGGTTAGTTTACCGACCCTTTTTTTTATGCAGTTCTTGCTGCCCTGGTGGTGGAATTGGTAGACACGCAGGACTTAAAATCCTGTGGCCTTTGGGCCGTGCGGGTTCAAGTCCCGCCCGGGGCACAATAAACTAGCTCGATCATTTTGATCGAGCTTTTTTTATGCCTATTAATAAAAACTTAGAATCTACTTCCGAGGGATTTATTTTGTATCTGTTTGCTCTGGAACACCTGTACAGGTCCATTATTATTGGCTACAACAATAAAAGAACTATTGGCTCCATTCACTAGCTTGATGTCTTTTACGTTTTGGTTAGCAAATATACCGCTTTCCATAATAGACAGTGGAGCAAAATTACCATTGCCATCTCCCAATGCAATCAAACCAGTTCCAGCATCATATCTAGCTGTTTCTACTTCTGTATCAAAGTTATTACCTGCGAGTATCAAATCAATATTTCCATCTTTATTTATATCCGTTGTAACGATACCATTGATCGGCGCTACTTGGGCTTCATTAGGTAAGTTCTTTACAGCAAAGCTTCCACCTTCATTGATCATGACTACGGAGTAGAAAGAATTAACCTCTAAATGCAAAGCAGACTTTAATTTATCTCCATAGATATCTTTCATTGTCGCATTTGCAAATCCATTATAGGATTTGAACTTCTCCTTTATAAAAGGCATCTGTTGACTAGAACACTGTCTACCTCTAGTTGGTACAAGTTTACCCTTATATTCCTTACTCAGTACTATATCGCAAGATCCATTCCCATCAAAATCATCGGCAAACACATTGAATGGTTTTTCCTTACTAGCTTTAAATTTAGTGTTTGGACTATTGTTCCCACAGATTAGATCCATATCACCATCATTATCTATATCAGCCGCAGCCAAGCTATACCACCATCCTTTCAACTCAGATACACCATAGCTCTCAGATTGATCAGTAAACTTTTTTCCATCAAATCCCAGCACTTTGATATGCATCCATTCTCCAGAGACTACTAACTCTTCTTTACTATCCCCGTCCAGATCAACCCAAAGCGCATCCGTCACTAAGCCAGGTCTCTCTAAATCCGGTGCGATATCTAGAGTTACTTCTTCAAATTTCCCTCCATTGTTTTGCAAAATATAGCTGCGCTCTGCATAAGGATACTTTCCCGGTACTGCTCTACCTCCCACAAACAAATCCATATCACCATCCTTATCATAATCACAGGATTTAGCCACTGAGCAAACAGTATTTAATGGAGGGAGTACATTTTGAGTTGTACTAAATCCTCCTTTTCCATCATTCATATACAAGCGATCAGCAAGTTTAGAGTCATTCGTCCTGAAATCACCACCTCCTCCACTACAGACATATAAGTCAAGGTCTTTATCTCCATCAAAATCAAAGAAAAGGGCATTTACATCCTCGCTTAATTTATGCGCATCCCAAGGCTGAGAAACTGCCTCTCTAAATGCGTCATTACTAGTTTGCAAATACAATTTGCTTTTATATGCTTTTGCACCACCTATAAAAATATCTTCAAGTCCATCACCATTCACATCTGCAGCTGCCATCTTCGGACCCAATGTAGACTGCTTATGCGGCAAAAGGATTTCTTTTTCAAAATCATCAAAGTAATTTTCCTTGTGGGTAAAGGCAAGTCCAGCCTGACTATTTGACGTTTCAAAAAATGCATTTTGGGAATGTTCTTTAGAAGCCATTTGAGCTTTTATTCCTTCTTGTGCTTCCAGGCGTATTGTTTTATTTACATCCACGTTGGATAAAACACTATGCTTCCCATTTGGCCACGTAATGTCTACACGATCAACCTTTGTAATATCTCCCAAGCCAAAATGTATATGATTTTGCTCCATAGAAGATAAATATCCTCTTATAGGAGTATACTCGGCCACTTGCTTATCTTCTCCATATTGTAGTACAATTTTAGTATTTTCGACATGCGTAACCAAGTTATTTGGACGTAACTCAAAACGTAAATAATTTTTATTTGAATTGGTATTATTTCGATAAACCATAGCTAAGTCAGCTACATTATTAATAATGATATCTAAGTCACCATCATTATCTAAATCACCATAAGAAGCACCGTTAGAGAAACTAGGTGTATCTAATCCCCACTCATCACTCATGTTAGAGAATGTTAGAGAATGTTAGA
>JALZVN010000326.1 GCA_023299965.1 Saprospiraceae bacterium
AGATAATGGAGAAGTGAGATTTTATGAGGGTAACTACTCCGCTTACGAAAAAGATAAGAAAGCGAGGTTGGGAGATGTTGCACCAAGAAGACCTAGATTTAAAAACTTGCTGTAGGATATATGCAGCGCTAAAGCTTAATTCAAAATAGAAAAGGAGGATGTCTCAATGTAGATAGCCTCCTTTTTTCATGGGCAACTTTGCTTTTGCACTTTTATACCATTTTATAGTTCAATTGGTTTTATACCTTTTTTCGAACTAGCGCTGTGCAAGGGGAGAGGCTGTGGGATGTATTGAGGCGATTGCTGGCTCTCCGTCCGCAGGACCGAGCTGAATAGCGAGCCTGGAACATAGCGACCCAGACCGACGCCTCTTCGGCGGAGACGCTGGGTAGGTCCCCAATAATAACCTTATTAAGCGATTGCCTTTTCTATCCCTTTCCTAGACGCTTCTATCAAGGACTCAAATAAAAGTCTGCCTTGTGTATTGCCTAAAACGTCTTCTGAGGCGCGCTCAGGGTGAGGCATCATGCCGAATACATTCTGATCTGCATTGCAGATGCCAGCGATATGATTGAGACTACCATTTGGATTGTGCGCATCACTCAAGCTACCATCCGCCGCACTATATCTAAATAGGACTTGCTTGTTGTCTTCAAGCTTCTTCAGTACTTCTGGACTAGCGAAGTATCTACCATCTGCATGTGCGATCGGAATCTGTAGCACTTGTCCTGACTTTGCTTTCTGTGTGAAAGGGGCATCAGCGTTGTCTACCTTGATGTGTAGATTCTTGCAAATAAATTTTTGAGAATTGTTCGCTAACAAAACACCTGGCAATAGACCTGACTCACATAGAATCTGAAATCCATTGCAAATCCCAATCACGTAGCCTCCATTGTTGGCAAACTGGATCACCTGCTGCATGATAGGAGAGAGCTTCGCGATAGCCCCTGAGCGGAGGTAATCTCCATAGGAGAACCCACCAGGAAGCACGATACAGTCGCCTGGACCAAAGCCCTCTAGCTTGTCATTCTTATGCCAAAGCATTTCTACTTCTTGGTCGAGTACATCCGCCAATACGTAGCGCATATCTTCATCACAATTAGATCCTGGAAAAACTACAACGCCAAATTTCATCTCTTAAATGTTTAGTAAGGGTATAAAATGCCATATCAAAGTACCTGCTAGCAGCAATAGATGAAATAAATCACTCTTCTGCCTAGACATTTTGATAAAATTTATTGACACAAAGATAGCAAGTATTGGCAACAGCATCTGAAAATGCTGGACATTTATTTGTGTTTGAAACAATAAACTAATAATAGAAACAGCCAGTACCCAATAAAGAATATCAATGACTTTCTGAATTTTTATCTTTTTCTTGTACGCGTAGGTTTTATAGCTAAATATGACAATCAGTATGAATAAACTTATCAAACCAGTAGTAATGTAGTCATTGATATCGCCTTTAGGCGTAAAATTCAATAGTTGAAAATTAGCGATAATCTCCTTTTGAAAGAAAACATCCAGCTGGTCATGCCAGTACTGATAGGTAAACACCAGGAAATAAGGCCCCAAAAAGCCAAAAAGCAATATTAGACGCTCTTTCCACTGTATGGCCCTCAATATGCCGATTCCGATCCACGCAAAGATTAAAAATACGATATAGGAAAAATAGCACAGCGAAGCCAAGCCGATAAACAAGCCCATATTGAATATCCGATCCGCGCTCGAAAACTCCTTATATGTGTCTATTAACTCGATAATCGCGAGTAGCAAAAAGAAATTAGCAAACGATAGCGGGTTTACTACCCAAAATGCACTGCTGAATCCCATCAAGAGAAGATAAAACAGTCCAGGAAATAAGGTGATTTCCTCAGTTAAGCGATATCTACTGACCATAACATTCAACATGATAGCCTGCAATAGCGCAATTATTGCTGCTATGATGTAGTTGGCTAAGGTGCCTGTCTCCGGCAAGTATGGGGTCACAGAATCAAATAGGAAGGTACCATCCGAAAGCAGCACATTCTGCTCTACAAAGAAGGAAGGGCTCCATACCACCACCACATACACTAAGAGAAATGCATTGGCGAAAAACTGATTCGTTCTAAATATCGATAACAAGGCGTATAGTGTGGTTTGTTAGTTTGAATAGCAAATTTACGAAAACATAGCATAAAAAGATTGCCATATAAGGAGTTGACCGACTCTTATACCATTTGTAGTTTTAAAATGGTGTGCACGATTTTAGAAAGAAATGGTATAAGGTCTTTCTATTTAATGGTTTTGGGCGTATCCCTGCGGGTCAGGCTATGCGTGACTCCGCGTTCGCTTTGGTCCTGCGCCTACGAAAAGGTAGGCTTGGACTCCCGACATTCCGCTGCGCTACAGTCGCGATCACTTCTATCCTTTACGCGAGGCATATGGTCAAAAGGGTAGTAACCAATCCAATGGATTCAGCTTTACCTTACGCCTCCATAGCTCATAGTGGAGTGTGTTTTCTGTAGGACCCAAGTCACCGATTTCTTGTCTAGCTTGGATTTGATCTCCCTTATAGACATAAGCTTGATCCAAATTGCTATACACGGTGTAAAAATCACCATGACGGACTAAGATTGATTTTTTTCCATTGGGTAGGGCAAATTGGCCTACTACTTCTCCTTGGAATGAAGCATATACACTAGAAGAGCCATTCGTCAAGATATCTATACCATTGTTATTGATCTCTAATCTCTTGATAGTGGGATGTGCCTGTTTGCCAAATTTTCTTATTACCAATCCATTTTCGACAGGGCTAGTTAAGTTCGCTTTAGCAGCGGTGAATTCGGCAGTGAGTTCTGTTTCTGATTTAGGGGTATTGCCTACAGGCGTATTTCCGATAAGATCCAAAATGGCATTCTTCAATTGATAAGCGACCTCTTTTTGATCTTTGAGATCGGTTCTCAATTTTTGCTCATCCTTTTTCAAGTTTTGATACATGTCATTTCGCTTTTCAGATTCTATATCGAGTTGCTCTTTCTGATAAAGCTGGGCAGCGATTACGGCATCTTTTTCTTCAGTGAGTAGGTTCAATTTTTTTTGTTTTTTGAGCAGGGATGATTTGGTCTCTTTGATCAGTTGCGCCTGCCTAGAGCGGTATGATCTATATTGATTGAGGTAGCGCCATCTACGCATAGCATCATTAAAATCCTCTGCAGAGAAAATAAAACTGATATAGCTATCCGTCAAGTTTTGTCGGAGCGCCTGACGCAGGATCGTGCCGAATTCCTTTTCTAGTACCTTGGTGTCTTCCTCGAGAGATTCTATCACTTCAGTGGTACGATTGAATCTTTTGATGATTAGATTCTTTTCTTTTTCTAGTGTAGAGATGAGTTCAGCTCTCTTTTGGATTTTATTCTGAAGGGAAAGGTAATTGTTGAGCGCCTCTTTTCGATTTACTTTGGTTTTCTTGAGTCGGTCGCCAATAGATTTGATCTCTTCTTCTTTTTTGATGCGCTCTTGCTCAAGTACAGATTTGGATTGAGTAATGGCTAACGTATGAAGTGAAAAAACAAAAATCAATAAAAATCCCCATCTCATCATTAAGTAATTTACATTCTACTATAATTGCTAGGAATGTTGAATTTTATAGATTGTGGTTCATCTATGATAATATTGTCATATTGGATGGTGAGCTCTAGGTCTCCCTCACCTGGTCTCTCGATAAGTACTTCTCGCTTATAGGCTACGGAGTGATTGCCATTGACGGGTCTATAATCGCTATACTTCACGGTCATATTGTTCTCCCCTTGAGAGAAAGAAAAACGTTTGGTCTCTAGACTATTGGGGTCTATGATCAACTGCGATGCATAGCCATCTTGTTCTCCAGTTAGGAGTACGTCTGCTTCTTTATTAGACAGGTTAGAGTAAGGAATTATATCCAAAATCGGATTTCCAATAAAAATGTCTTGTAGGTGATTTAGGCTAACGGCCTCGCCAAGTAGACTTGATAATTCGTACTCTCTCGCTACCCATCCCATATCATCTGACACAAATTTTTTGTTGATTTTATCCACCGCAAAAATAGAATCCGGCTTGATCAATATCCGTGCGCCCTCTATAAAAAATTTCTTTCCATTCAGCCACAAAAATTCTTTGTCTTTGCTAATAATGGTAGAGGTAAAGGATAAGCCTCTGCCGTTTTCTTTATATTGCAACTGCGCTTTTGCCTTGAACCATTCTGGATGGAAAGCATTAGCTTGTACCTTGTTGACAAACGTTTCTACAGCGACATCCTTAGTGTCATCGACGATCGCTTTTTTGGATTTGCAAGATGCGATGCTACCTATGAATAGAAGTAGCAAGAGGTAATTGATAAAAGAGGAATTACTTTTCAAAAGCGTATTTTTAGAGTCCTTTGCTTGAAATTTTATTTTGCAAGCGTGTGGACTTGCCACCTGCTTGTTGAGCTTTTTGCCAGTACGCG
>JALZVN010000327.1 GCA_023299965.1 Saprospiraceae bacterium
TGCATTGATACAAAGAGCTGAAGCTTTAGATAAAATCCAGAAAAGCACAGAGGAAGCCTTTGCTAGTATACAAAACAATGAAGCCAAGATCCAATTGAATATAGATGTAGAACCTATGTCAAACCCGACTATAGATCTTAATGATCCATTGGTATCTCAGAGTGTTTTGTACACGGAATCTGTTGATCATCCAAAATTATTTAGTCAATTGGAGATGGTAGAAGACGAAAGTATAGCAGCTTTAGAGGGCACTGAAGATGAATTTTCATCTAAATCACCAATCTATAGTTTGTTAGAAAATACGAATGTTATTTACAACTATATCGCTTGTAGAAATGACAGATACGGTCGTAAGATCAAAAAGCTAAAAACGAGCGCCAAAAACTGGAGATATACCTTTTTACAGTTTAACCTAGAAGCAGATAATACGCATGCATTGCTTGACAAGCAATTCAGAATGAGAGTACTATCTACAGATCTAAACAACTATTTACATTTTACTACTGACAAGAGCACAGAGTCATCTTCTTACTATGATTTTGTGTACGATGGTGAACCAGTAAAAATTTCATTTTACAACGAGAAAAACATCAAAGGAAAATCTTTTGATATTCAAATTTTTCACATCGTTGATAATGAAGAATATTTACTAGAAAATCATCAAAAGACTTTGTTTGATAATGGCTTAGACGCACTGTAAGGATTAAAGCCTTCAGCGAATAAAAAGCACCAGAAAAGTCTTTGTGCTACAGATTTATTGTAGTACGATCCTTCAATAAACCAATTAATTATCCAGTATAGCTTCTGCTTTCATAGCAGAAGCTATTTTTTTTCCTAGGTATCGATCTATGATGTCATGCACTAAATACAATATAGGGAGAAACAATATCGCCATCAAAACTTTGTATAAGAAGTTGACAGTACCTACAGCCAAAAACAAGCTCATACTCCAGTCATTGCCAATCACAAAAGCTATGTAAAGGACCAAGTAGCTATCTAACAATTGGGAGACTGCAGTGGAAGCAGTAGCACGGAGCCAAATCTTTCGTTCCCCAGTGACCTTTTTAATGCGCTGAAAAACAAGCGCGTCTACCAACTGACCTACTAGGAAAGCAATAATAGATCCTACAATAATGTATAGACCTTGTCCATAAACTGCAGTAAAAGCTACTTGCATATCGTCTACTCCTCTACTTTTAAAGTCTACAATCCAAAAATCAGCCGGCTTCAAGTGTATAGCCAGGAAGATGATCAAAAACCCAAAGGCTATCAATAGCGCGGTCAAATAGGACAAAAACTTGACTCCCCGTTTACCAAAGTATTCATTGACAATATCTGTCATGATGAACACTACTGGCCAAATAAGTACCCCGGCAGAAAGCATTAAAGAGCCTTCATGACCAAACAAATTCCAGTTCAATTTATTTAGTCCTAGAGTTTCTTCTAAGGCAAAAATCTTCATGCCCACGAACTCTGCAATGATTGCATTGGTGATGAAAATGCCTGTCAAAACTACAAACAGGATAGTAGATTTTTGCTTCAAAACAGGAGTGTATCTTGTCGTTTCCATGGCGTAAAGATAAGGGAATATTGAGCTATACTTTAATATTTTTTGGACTAGTGATGCGCAAGGGGATCGACGATAGTGGGCTTGCGCTTTTTCAGCGAAAGACCGCTAGGAGGAAGATAGACCAAGGCAATTTTTCTTTGCCGCAGGGCCGAGCAGGCTTGCGAGCCCTGAAGCGTAACGGTCCCGACATTCGCTTTTTTCAGCGAAACGTCGGGAAAGGCCCCAAATCATAACCCAAGGATACCTCAAAGCCCGTTGTATCCCCATAGACTGAAATAAATGGGGCAAATAAAATCCATTACAGTGAAGGCTTGTTATCTTTGCAGTAGACAATAAGAAATACATGGCAAAGATACCAATCAACTTAAAGACAGGAGAGGCAGGAGATGCACCATCGGAGTTAATAATCGGGGTGGATCTAGGGACTACAAATAGTATCGCAGCCTATACACAAGACAATGTGCCGATTGCCATCAAGGATGCAAATGGCAAACATACGCTGGTACCTAGTATCATATACTTCGAACAAAATGGGGATGTGAAAGTGGGTCATGAGGCGAGTGCTCAAATGAAGCGCGATCCAGAGAACACCATATATAGCATCAAAAGACTGATGGGTAAATCCTTTGGCGACGTGGAGGACTTTGAGCAATACTTCAGCTATAAGGTCATCGATGAGGATGAAGATAAGCTGGTCAAAATACAGATTCGTGATCGGTTTTATTCTCCTATAGAGCTATCTGCACAAATCTTGAAGCAACTCAAAGAAAATGTAGAATCTCAACTCAACGCTAAAGTAAATCGTGCGGTAATCACTGTGCCTGCCTACTTCAATGATGCTCAAAGACAAGCGACGAGAGACGCTGGAAAGCTAGCGGGATTAGACGTGCTGCGGATCGTGAATGAACCCACTGCTGCTGCTCTTGCCTACGGATTGGAAGCTACAGAAAATGCTCTTATCGCAGTATATGATCTGGGGGGTGGCACTTTTGACATCTCTATACTACATATACAGGAAGGCGTCTTCGAAGTGCTATCTACCAATGGAGACACTTTCCTAGGAGGTGACGATTTTGATAGAGCGATACAGGATTATTGGATAGCGGAAAATAGTCTGGACGCATGGAAGACGGACAGAGGTGCTATGCAGCAGTTGCGACTTGCTGCAGAGGAAGCTAAAAAACAACTGGGTACTCATGAGGAGTTTGTAACCACTATTCAGAAGGGGGATAAAGAAGTAAAACTCTTCATCCATAGAAATACTTTTGCTGAATTGGTTCAAAGGCTTGTCCAAAGAACTATAGATGCCTGTGCGCAGGCACTGAAAGACGCGCAAAAAACAGCTCCTGAAATAGATGAGGTCATCCTGGTAGGAGGATCTACTAGAATGCCAATCATCAAAGCTGCTGTAGCTGCATTTTTTGAACAAAATGTAAATGACAAACTCAATCCTGATGAGGTCGTGGCATTGGGGGCTGCTGTACAAGCAGACATCTTGAGTGGCAACCAGAAAGGAATGCTACTGCTCGATATCACTCCACTATCTCTCGGTATAGAAACAGTAGGAGGACTCATGGACCCAATCATCCAAAGAAACTCAAAGGTTCCTATAAGAGCGGGACGATCCTACACTACTTCTGTAGACGGACAGACCAATCTCAAAGTGGCTGTATATCAAGGGGAAAGGGATCTTGTGACGCATAATAGAAAACTTGGGGAGTTTATCCTGAAGGGGATTCCGCCTATGCCAGCCGGGATTCCTAAGATAGAGATCCACTTCATCGTCAACGCTGACGGTATCCTTAAAGTGAAAGCCACGGAAACACGCTCGGACACAAAGACAGAAGTTGTAATCAAATCTCAATACGGGGTAAGCGAAGAAGATATGGCGCGTATGCTACTCGACTCTATCCAAAATGCAGAATCGGATATGAAGATGAAGGTTTTGCTAGAAGCAAGGAATGAAGCAGCCAACATTTTGTTGGGTGTGGATCGTTTCATAGGTCAAAATAAAGAGCTACTTTCTGAAGAGCAATTTACAGAATTGACTCGCTTGAACGCTGTATTAGTTGACGCTAAAAATGGCGAAGATAAAGATGCCATCAATTTGGCTATCCAAAAAGTAAATGAATATACTGCACCGATGGCCCACTTGGCAATGGACAAGGCCATTCAAGATGCCATGAAAGGCAAAAAAATGTAGTATTTTAGAGTTTTTAAAATATTTTTTAAAGGGATGGAATTATTCCCGTAATAGCAATGTTAGGATGAGGTCTAAAAGAACCATAACCATGACTCAATTACACTATTACCTAACGGCAATATTATTGTCGGTATCCATTCTTTTGCTTTCAAGCACAGTTTCAGCTCAGTCTCAAGATAAGCTAGAAAAAGAACTCAACAGAATCATAGCCTTTGACGCACAGATAGATTTTGAAGCCATACCAGGAATGGTCATTGGAATCATCCAAGGAGATTCTACCTATATCTATGGGTATGGATCATTGTCAAAAGAGCAAGATATCATCCCTAGCGACAATGCTATTTTTGAATTAGGAGGTATCACGAAAGTGTATACTGCTTCCCTTGTAGAGCTTCTGGTAGAAGAAGGGCTCATGAGCTATGAGGCTAGCCTTAATGAATACTTACCCAAGGCGATCATAAATGATAAGTCTGATATTAGTTTGCTAGAAGCTATCACACATACTGGTGGATTTCCAAGATTACCGCATGGAATAGGTAAGCGTGAGCGTGAAGCCAATAACCCTTATGCATATTACGCAAAAAGTGATTTGTATGAGTTTTACAAGACGTACTACCCTATCGATGAGGAAGAAAATAGATACCAATATTCTCATGTGACGTACGCTTTGATCGAAGCAGCAATAGAGAATGTAACGGGAGAGAGATTTGAAGATGTATTGAATGAAAGGCTACTAAAGCCATTAGGACTTACTGATACCTCTATCCGTTTGTCTCAAGAGCAAAAGTCTAGACTAGCTCAAGGATACGATATCATGGGAGAAAAAACTAATCCATGGAGATTTAGCAGTTTTAAAGGATCTGTAGGGATGAAATCTTCTATGATCGATATGCTTGCTTTCATGCAACAACATATGGGAGCTACTAATTCAAAGTATGCAAAGTCTTTTGAAGATATGCACACGCCTATGTTCGCTACTGAATTAGAAAAGCACAATTATATCTCTAAAGCTTGGCATGTGATTCAAAAGAAAAATCATAGTATCATATTGCACGCCGGTTCTACTAGTGGTCACCAAGCATTTGCTGGATTTGTAAAAGAAACGAATACGGGTGTGGTAATTCTTTCAAACTCTGAATCATCTACTAATAGCCTTGGATACTTGATCTTACGTGCTTTAAATCAAAATTGGAGAAAGCCTAAGAAGTCTTAAGAT
>JALZVN010000328.1 GCA_023299965.1 Saprospiraceae bacterium
GGTGAACTTAGGTGGTTTCGAACGAGTAAGAATTGCTTCTCTAAAGAAATCCAAAGTGCAGGTTTTGTGTTCAAGACATCAAAGACCAAATTAGAATTTACTGACTATTCGCATGTTGTACACCAAAATAAAATTGACGAAATTTTCAGAATAGGATATGTATTCTACACTTTTGAATATTTTTTAATGCTCCTGAAAGGAGCGCACAGCAAAGGATAGGGTGAAACCCTATTACAGTAAGTGAGTTTAGCACGTGCTGAAAGTACGCCACATGGTAATACGGTGATTCTGTGGCGTACTTTCAGCACTTTTCGCAAGCCATACAATTACAATGGGTTTCACCCATTGCTTTGTTGTAACGTGCCTTCAGCACTAAGGTTGATTTTGTTAATATCTTAGAGAAGTATTTAAGTGAACTTAGGTGGTTTCGAACGAGTAAGAACTATTTCTCTAAAATTCAATACCGCAATTGTTTAGTCGAATTATTTATGATCCCCTCAACAATCTGCACCAACTGCTTAGGCTTGTATCGCCTCCAATTTACATCATTCAGCGCTCCACCAATACCAACATAATGGTGAATCATTGTCAAGACCATTTCCTCCTCCACATGCCTATTGGTGTTGAGAAAACACATCCAACCATTAGATTCTTTAATATCATCAAACCATTCCTCGTAGTAGCAATTGTCTGAACCATGAAAGTTGAGCACGTTTTCGCAAATGAGCACATACTTGTCAATGTCAAAACGAGCGAGGTCATCAATGACTTCCCGCTTGAGATACATGACATCATTATTGAGGGTATCATTCCACTCTCCAATAAGTTCGATGATGGCAAAACGCTCATCGTAATCTACAAATAAGATTTTCATGTAAAGGGTAGGAGAGCCAAATTCATCCCACTGAGGATGGATAAAGTAATTGTATATTTTTTTCTTAAAGACGAATTCGTCATACATACGTCCGTGAAACGGAGAATTACTGTCCTCTGAAGCAACATAGCGGTCTCTCCATTTGTAATATGGTTCTATATCGTGCATTTTCTAAATCAATGGCTTTTATGGTATGTACATTGTATATTGACGTTACTTTTTGTACTCACGTTCGTCAAATATAAAGCGAATAGTACACCTTAAATGTTTTAATAATGAGTCATAAAATAAGGGATAATTTAAGTTATGAAGCGTTTTTATTGAAAATAAAATAAAATCACCCCACTAACAATTCTTTTGGTTTATGCAAAAAATTTATCTAACAGGTCCAGAATCAAGCGGTAAGACTACATTGGCAAAGCGCTTGTCAGAGCACTATGCTTGCCCTTGGGTACCGGAGTATGCGCGTCAATATTTGGCGGAACGTCAGAGAGCGTACAAGTTTGAAGACCTAGAATTGATCAGTAGGGGGCAATTGGATCTCATCGAGCAATCTGCTAAAGCTTCACCATCTATACTTATCGCAGATACAGAGCAGCTAGTCCTATACATCTGGTCATTGCATAAATTTGGTAAGTTATCCATCCCTATAGAGCGCCGCTTAAAGGAGCAAAAAGACGGTCTGCATTTGTTATGTAGGCCTGATTTAGCGTGGGAAGAAGATGTACTACGCGAAAATCCGAAAGATCGAGAAGAGCTTTTCGAAAATTATAAACTGGCCTTAGATGTTTTTGAGCTAGAGTACGCTGTCGTAGAAGGGCAAGGAGAAAAACGATTGCAAAATGCACTTACAAAGATCGAGACCTTTATGAAAAAATAAGGGCCTAGTCAAAATTTGGGCTAACTAAACTGTACTATTAAATACCTTTAGGGACCATCTCATATTATGTTCATTTAGTATTTCATATTCTTCAAAATTTAGAATCAGCGAGCAAAGTGCAATAGGTATTGGACAAAATAAACACGTTTGCATAGAGCAATGGTTCGGTAATAAATGCTAAATCGCTGATTAGCATTATATTGTAAAAAGCACTTCTGTTACGCAATCTACTGATGATCAGGTATGTAAGTTGAAAGTGATTTAGTATTTTATAAAAATTACCGAACCATTAATAGAAATTAGCTGCAATCAATAGAATAATGGAGAAAATTAGTCGATAAAAAGGCTGTAAACAAGCGGATTGTCTTATCTTTATCCCTAGTTTACAGATAATATTTAATTATCATATAAAATATTTGTTATGGGTTTTTTCAAGGATATTAAAAACTTACTTTGGGCTAGTAAGTCCGTTGGCAAGCATGCTGCTGAAAAAGGTATTGAACATGGTAAAGAAGTCGGAGGAGAATTGTTAGATGACGCGAAGGGGATGGCTACAAACATAGGCGGTAAATTGAAGGACAAAGCTGGAGCTTTGACGAGTGATGCCTTTGACATGGCAAAAGACACTGCCGGTAAGATGGTAGATAAAGCTGGGGACTTCGTTGAGAGCGCAAAAGAAACAGGCGCAGAAATGATGGACAAAGCAGCTGATGTAGCCAGTGATGTAAAGAATCAGGTAACAGATAAAGCTTCTGAAGCAATGGACGCGACTAAAGACGTCGCTTCAAAGGTGACAGAAAAAGCTGGAGGTGCAGTAGATGGAGCAAAAAATATGGCTAACAATACTGTAGATAGCACAGAAGAGGCTTTAAGGAATTTGACTGAAGGAGCTGGAGATGGAATGGATAGTGCAAAAGATGCATCTAGTGATTTGCTAGATGATGCAGGAGATGCTGCGAAGGCAGGAGCAAAAGGAGGGAAAAATGTGCTAGAAAAAATAGGAGGAGACGTATTAGCTGCAGGCGCAGTGGTCTTAGGAAAAACAGGCGAGGTTGCGGAAAACTTAGGAAGCAAAGTTTTAGAAAAAGGAGACGCGCTTTATGAAAAAGGCATGTCTGGTGGACTAGGGGATGAGATGAGCAACATGGGAGACAAGATCTTAGACAAAGCAAAAGAGATAACAGGAGACTTAAAGGACAAAGGAGAGGCTTTAGTAGACAGAGCGAATAAAGTAGCGAGCGGAGAAGAAGAGTTGACGAGCTTGTCAGATACAGTAAAGGAAATGGGGGAGAAGTTCAACAAGCCTACCGAATTTTCTGATAAAATAGGATACGAAAACGCAAAAGGCAGTTTGCTAGAAGGTAAAGACGATTTCTTTGATAAGATGTCTAAGTACGCAGACGGCGAATACAGCGCATTTGATGGAGATAAACTAGATGACGCTAAGGACGATGTGGTAGAAAAGACAAATGATCTTTTCGAAAATACCAAGGAAATTTTGGGTGAAGAAGACCCGGACGATATAGTGTAGAAAATAGATTTAGCCCAGGTGGTGGAATTGGTAGACACGCCAGCTTGAGGGGCTGGTGCTCGCAAGGGCGTGCAGGTTCGACTCCTGTTCTGGGCACAATTCGCATATCCGGATATCCTTCCAGGAATATGTATTACGGCATGGCTTATGCATAATTAACTATAACACAACTATACCTGATTGAGCTGCTCAGTCAGGTATAGTACTTTTAAATTGAATACCATGGTAAAGTATTTTTTGATCTGCATTCTTAGTGTGTCTTTATTTTCTTCATGTAATGGTCCTAGCGCCTCTGCAGAATCTAGCGCTACAATGATAAAGCCGTCTAAAGCACAAGCTAAGACGCCAAAGATGGTCAAAAACAAACCAGGTACGAAGGTTAGACCTATCGAGGGGGCTATGCAAATCAATTTGAATGAAATCGAAGCCACAGCCGGCTCAGAAGCTTGTGTATCCTTGACTACCAGTAGTTTCAATAACATTCTTGGTATTCAATACAGTGTCAATTTTAATCCACAGCACTTAAAGTTTAAAGAAAGTAAGAACTACGGCTTAAAGGGGCTGAATAAAGGCAATTTTGGAGCAAATAAGGCAAATATGGGGCATATCAATTTTCTTTGGTTCGATATGAATGTGAAGGGAATTACGGTTCCCAACAATACGGTGCTGTATGATCTCTGTTTTGATATTTTGGCTAAATCCGGCACCTCTTGTGCCATAGAGATAACAGATACCCCTACAAAGATTGAAATAGTGGGCCCTAATAAATCTAAGCTGGCTCTAGAATCCAGCGCGGGAAAAATAACGGTGAAGTAAATTTATAGGGAAAAGACTAGTAAATATTGTTTATTACTTGATAAATATTTTTAATTTTTAATATAATTCAAGTCACAAATCGGCTGTTTTTGAAAAAAAATCTTGTTTCCAGATAAGATGCTTTTACGAGGCGATTTTCTTTTTTATTCCAAATCTGACCACTCCTTTTCTCAATCTTACCGTTGCCTAATACCTCGAAAATAAGCACTTAGGGTGTTGTTTGTTACACTACAATCTTCCATCGTCACACTAAAATAAGACATCGCTTTTGATTACCCTTTATATGCTACATATTTGTAGTACGTATTACATAACAAGTAAAATCTTGTGAAGTATTACAACCAATTACACACTTATAAATCGCCCGAACATGGATCACTTTTTAATCTACATCATCGTATCTTCATTAGTAACACTTGTATCTATTATGTTTGCATACAAACCCGAAGATGAAGAATTGCGATTAGTAGATTTTGGATCCAAGGAACTAGAGTCCAATTCTATGGATAGCGCTCCTATATACACGGAGCAGCCATTGAAAGCTGAGGGCGCATACTAATCCTAATATGCCCTTTGTACCCATTGGATAGGTAGACATGGTAACAGAAGTGTTGCAACATTCTACTTTATTATCGGGTATATGAAAACACAAGAAGAGAGGTGACTGTCCTTAAAGGGAATACCCACTACCAACAAATTGAATCTTTATAGTCAAATAGTTTATATTTGATACTAAATTGATTTCAAATCCAGTAACACATTATATGAAACATATTAATTGGTTACCTCTTTTCTTTATTTTTTTTACCGCTTTCTCTCTTTCCGCACAGTCTGCATCCAAAGTAGTTTTAGTTTCTAAAGGTATCTCTGAGTATCATCCGGTCAAATCCTTACCGATAGATAAGCAGTATATAAGAGCGTCCGGAATCCCTAAATTACCGATTCATAAAGCCCCTGATTCTTTCGAAAAACATTATCTAATTCGTGTGCATCAATCCGATGAACGAATTTTTCATCAATTCTTACCCAGTCCAACTGCAGCTGTACTCTACAGTAGGGGAGTAGACCACAAAGGCTACGATTACTTTTTGTCCATGCCATTTGAAAAGAAAGAACAAGCAGAGCTGTTTCTCCAACATCTTAAGGGATCAGCCTACAGTCAGGCCATCGTCGTCAAAAAATTGCCCAAAAAAGTGAAATGTAATTGTTTTAGTAGAATGTGATTTTTTTAGCCTCTAGCCTCTAGCTTTTTTGATACTCAATACTCTTGCATTTGCTTTATCTCTTGCATTTGCTTCTACCTTCATAATTCTTTTACGTACTCGTAATCCCTGCGTTCATAATTCATAACTCATAATTCACAATTCTTTTCCGTACTCGTAATCCCTGCGTTCATAATTCATAATTCACAATTCA